>JACQAI010000238.1 GCA_016195115.1 Pseudomonadota bacterium | reverse complement strand
GTCGAGATGTTCGAGCGCCGCATGGCGCTGCTCGAGGGCGCCGAGGCGTGCCACGCCACGGCGAGCGGCATGGCCGCGGTGTTCGCCGCGCTGATGGCCCAGCTCAAGACCGGCGATCACGTGGTGTCCAGCCGTGCCCTGTTCGGCTCGTGCTTCTTCATCCTCGGCACCTTGCTGCCGCGCTGGGGCATCGAGGTGACGTTCGTCGACGGGCACGACCTCGACCAATGGCAGCGCGCGATCGGCGCCAAGACGCGCGTCGTGTTCTTCGAGACGCCGGCCAATCCGACGATCGCGCTGGTCGACATCGCCAAGGTCTCCGAGCTCGCCCATCGCGTCGGCGCCAAGGTCGTGATCGACAATGTGTTCGCGACGCCGCTGCTGCAGAAGCCGCTGAAACTCGGCGCCGACGTGGTGGTCTACTCCGCGACCAAGCACATCGACGGCCAGGGCCGCTGCCTGGGCGGCGCCGTGCTCGCCGACGCGCAGTTCTGCAAGGACCAGGTGATGCCGTTCCTGCGCCATACCGGCCCGGCACTGAGCCCGTTCAACGCCTGGGTGCTGGTGAAAGGCCTCGAGACGCTGGGCCTGCGGCTCGAGCGCCAGTGCGTCACGACGCGGCGCATCGCCGAGCAGTTGTCCGGCCACCGCGCGGTCGCGCGTACGCTCTACCCGACGCTGCCCAGCCATCCGCAATACGAGCTGGCGCGCCGGCAGATGACCGACGGCGGCTCGGTGGTGTCGTTCGAGCTCAAGGGCGGCAAGGCGGCGGCGTTCGCCTTCATGAACGCGCTCGAGATCGTCGACATCTCCAACAACCTCGGCGACTCCAAGAGTCTGGTCACCCATCCGGCGACCACGACCCACCGCGCGATGGGCGAGGAAGCGCGCCTCCAGGCCGGCATCACCCAGGGTCTCACGCGGTTGTCGATCGGGCTCGAGTCGCCGGACGACCTGGCGCGCGACGTCGAGCGCGGGCTTGCCGCGGCCGCGGCGGTCGGCTAGGTCATAGTGGAGGCCAAGATGGCTGCGTCCCCCGATATCGCCGAACTGCTGCCGCGCGACGCCTGGTCGCTGCTCGAACGCGAGCCCAAGGCGCTGCTGGTCGACGTCCGCACCGAGCCGGAGTGGGGCTATGTCGGCCTGCCCGACTTGGCGACGCTCGGCAAGCAAACCTTGCGGCTGTCGTGGCAGGTCTATCCCAAGATGGAGGTCGACCCCGGGTTCGCCGATCGCCTCGCGGCGGCCGGCGCCACGCCGGACCACCACCTCCTGTTCCTGTGCCGCTCCGGCGTGTGCAGCCTGGCGGCGGCGAAACTGATGACCGAGCGCGGCTTTCCGCACTGCTACAACGTCACCCACGGCTTCGAGGGGCCGCCCGACGGCGCCCGCCATCGCGGTGCCGTCGCGGGCTGGAAACACGACGGGCTGCCCTGGGTGCAGGGCTGACGGCAATGGCCGACTACAAGCTCTATCTCGGCAACAAGAACTACTCGAGCTGGTCGCTGCGCGCCTGGCTGGTGATGAAGCAGTGCGGCGTACCGTTCGATGAGGAGGTCGTGCCGCTGCGCGAGGTCGGCACCCAGACCGCGATCCTGCGCCACTCGCCCTCGGGACGGCTGCCGGCGCTCGCGGTCGGCGAGCTGACGATCTGGGAGTCGGTCGCGATCGCCGAGTACCTGGCCGAGCGCTTCACCGACGCCAAGCTGTGGCCCGCCGATCGCGCGGCGCGCGCCGCGGCGCGCGCCTGCTCGGCCGAGATGCACGCCGGCTTCGCCGAGCTCCGGCAGGCGGTGCCGATGAACTGCCGCCATCCCGCGAAGCCCAAGTCGGTCAGCGCGCCCGTGCGCGCCGATATCGATCGCATGACGGCGATCTGGGCCGCGTGCCGCGCGCGCTACGGCGGCGGCGGCGCGCTGTTGTTCGGCGAGTTCACGATCCCGGATGCCATGTTCGCGCCCGAGGTCCTCCGCCTGACCGGCGCCGGGATCGAGCTGCCGGCCGCCGCCCGGACCTACGCCGACGCCGTGCTGGCGCTGCCGGCGTTGGCCGAGTGGCAGACCGCGGCCGCCGTCGAGCCCTGGCTGATCCCCGAATTCGAGCTTTAGTCTAGCGCGCAGCAGCGGGCGAAGCCCCCGCCGCGCCGGTGCCCTAGGACAGGTTCTCGATCAGGCCGTCCTTGTCGAGGCCGATCTTGGTCGCGTTGGGCACGCGCGCCAGCCCCGGCATGGTCATGATGTCGCCGCACAACGCGACCACGAACTCCGCCCCGGCCGACAGCCGGACGTCGCGCACCGGGATGGTGTGGCCGCTCGGCGCGCCCTTGAGATCGGGGTTGGTCGTGAAGCTGAACTGGGTCTTGGCCATGCAGATCGGCAGCTTGCCGTAGCCCTCGTCCTCGATCTGCTTGAGCCGGGTCGCCGCGCCGGCCTCGAGCGCGACATCCTTGGCGCGATAGATCTCGGTCGCGATGGTGCGGATCTTGTCGGCCAGCTTCATGTCGTCGGGGTAGAGCGGCTTGAATTTCGCTTTGCCCGACTCGGCGAGCGCCACGACGTCGCGCGCCAGCGCCGCCGCGCCGGCACCGCCCTCGGCCCAGTGCGCGCACGGATGCGCGGTCACGCCGAGCTTCTGGCAGGCGCGCTCGATGGCGCCGTACTCCGCCGCGGTGTCGCTGGTGAACCGGTTGATCGCGACCACCACCGGCACGCCGAACTTCTGCAGGTTCTCGACGTGGCGGGCCAGGTTGACGACGCCGGCCTCGATCGCCCCGACGTTCTCGGCCCCGAGCCTGTCGCGCGCGACGCCGCCGTGCATCTTGAGCGCCCGCACCGTGGCGACCACGACCGCGACCGCCGGCGACAGCCCGGCCTTGCGGCACTTGATGTCGAAGAATTTTTCCGCGCCGAGATCGGCGCCGAAGCCGGCCTCGGTCACGACATAGTTGGCCAGCTTGAGCGCGGTCGCGGTCGCCAGCACGCTGTTGCAGCCATGCGCGATGTTGGCGAACGGGCCGCCGTGGATGAACGCCGGCGTGTTCTCGATGGTCTGCACCAGGTTGGGCTGCAGCGCGTCCTTGAGCAGCACCGTCATGGCGCCCTGAGCCTCGAGGTCGCCCGCCCGTACGGGCTGGCGCGCCTTGTTGCGGCCGATCACGATGTTGGCGAGGCGCTGCTGCAGGTCGGCGACCGAGGTCGCCAGGCAGAAGATCGCCATCACCTCGGACGCCACCGTGATATCGAAGCCGTCCTCGCGCGGGTTGCCGTTGGCACCGCCGCCGAGCCCAACCACGATCTCGCGCAGCGCGCGGTCGTTGCAGTCCATCACGCGCTTCCAGGCGATCCGGCGCGGATCGATATCGAGCGGATTGCCCCAGTAGATGTGGTTGTCGATCATCGCCGACAGCAGGTTATGGGCCGCGCCGACGGCGTGGAAGTCGCCGGTGAAGTGCAGGTTGATGTCGTCCATCGGCACGACCTGGGCCCAGCCGCCGCCGGCCGCCCCGCCCTTGGCGCCGAACACCGGCCCCAGGCTCGGCTCGCGCAGGCAGATCAGGCTCTTCTTGCCGACGTGGCGCAGCGCGTCGCCGAGCCCCACCGTGGTCGTGGTCTTGCCCTCGCCGGCCGGGGTCGGGGTGATCGCGGTCACCAGGATCAGCTTGCCGGACGGCCGCCGATCGAGGGTGCGGATGAAGTCGAACGACAGCTTGGCCTTGTGCGGGCCGTAGCGGTAGATCGCGTCCGCCGGGATGTCGAGCCCCGCGCCGATCTGCTCGATCGGCTGCATCTTGGCCGACCGCGCGATCTCGATATCGCTCGCCATAGGCTTTGCCGTCATCATCTTTCCCCCGAACTTCTCCACCGCGCCCGCCAAGCTGATCGACGCGGCAGCGCCGGTCAAGTCTGGGCACGGTGGGAAGGCGGCGCGGCCCGGTCTAACCGCAAAGACGCAAAGACGCAAAGGGAAAGGGAACCACGAAGGACACGAAGCGCACGAAGCAGTTGATGCCGCGCCAAGCGCGGCAGCCCAATTTCTTCGTGGCCTTTGTGGCCTTCGTGTTTCCCCTTTGCGCCTTCGCGTCTTTGAGGTTCAACTGTCCGACGTTACCCCGGCTTGTTGACCATCTGGTGGGGCAGCCAGAGCACGATCTCGGGGAAGGCTGCGATCAGCACGATGCCGATGATCAGCATGATCATGAATGGCAGGGTGGCGAGCGACACCGTGTTGAGGCTGCAGCCGGTGAGGCTTTGCACGACGAACAAGCAAAAGCCGACCGGCCACGAGATCTGCGACATCTCGGTCACGATCATCATGTAGATGCCGAACCACAGCAGGTCGATGCCGGCGTTCGCCACCATCGGCAGCACCACGGCGGCGGTCAGCAGGATCATCGAGGCGCCGTCGAGCGCGGTGCCGAGGATGATGTAGACGATCGTCAGCACCACCAGCAGCGTGTACTTGTCCATGCCCCAGCCGGCGGTCCAGCCCGCCATCATGTGCGGCAGGCCGGTGAAGCCGAGCGCGATCGACAGGAAATTGCCGCCGGCCAGGATCAGGCTGATCATGCAGGTCGTCTTGACGGTCTGGATCAGGCCCTCTTGGAACGACGGCCAAGTCAGGGTGCCCTGCGCCGCGGAGAACAGCAGCGAGCCGACGACGCCGAACACGGCGGCCTCGGTCGGCGTCGCCAGCCCGCCGTAGATCGAACCGAGCACCAGCAGGATCAGGCTCATCGCCGGGATCAGCCGGCGCGACGCCCAGAACATCTGACCGAAGCTCATCGGCGGATCGGGCGGCGGCTGGCGGCTCGGGAACAGCTTGGCCCAGCCGATCACGTAGACCTGGTACATCAGCATCATCATGATGCCGGGCCCGACCCCGGCGATGAACAGCTGGCCGATCGAGACCTGCGCGACCACGCCGTAGACCATCATCATGATCGACGGCGGGATCAGCATGCCGAGCGTGCCCGAGCCCGACAGCGTGCCGATCGCCATGAACTCGTCGTAGCCGCGGCGCCTGAGCTCGGGCACGCTCATGCGCCCGACGGTCGCCGAGCACACCGCCGACGAGCCGGTGATCGCCGACATGATGGCGCAGCCGATGATGTTGACGTGCAGCAGGCGCCCGGGTAGCCAGCGCAGCCACGGCGACATGCCGACGAACATGTCCTCCGACAGCTTGGTGCGGAACAGGATCTCGCCCATCCACACGAACAGCGGCAGCGCGGTCAGGGTCCACGGCCAGCTGCCGTCCCACACCGTCGAGGCGAGCAGCGAGCCCGACGGCGCCGGCGAGAAGAACTCGATGGCGACGTAGCCGCACAGCAGCAAGGTGATGCCGATCCACACCCCGGCCGACAACAGCCCGAACATGGTGCCGAGCACCGCGACGGCGAGCGCGATCTCCATCGTGGCGCTCATGTCAGCCCGGCACCTTGACGGCGAGCGCCTGCTCGACCTCGAGCTGCTCGACGTCCTTGAAGTTGGGATCCTTGCCGCGCAGCACCTCGACGAACTCGTCGGCGAACGCGATCGTCAGCCCGGCCAGCCCGATCACCATCGGGATCTGCGGGATCCAGAACGGCACGGCCATCAAGCCCGGGCTCTTGTCGCCGATGATCCAGGAGTCGAGCGTCATGTCGGCGGCGTAGAAAGTGAAATAGCTCATCGCGACGACCGACAAGCCGGTGCAGAACAGCTCGATGGCGCGCTTGCGCGCGCCGGTCGCGCGGTGGATCAGCGCGGTCATGCGTATATGAGCACCAGCACGAAAGGTGTAGGCGGGCCCGAGGAAGCTCGCCGCCGCCAGGAAGAAGCCGGAGAGCTCGGTGGCGTCGAAGGTGAAGCGGATGAACCGAGAGATCACCTGCAGGATCACCGTGCCCAGGATGCCGAGCACGCACAGGCAGGCGAGCAGTCCGCAGAACCAGTAGAAGCGATCGAGGATGGTGCGCATGTTGGGTTTCCGCTGCTTCCCTCATCCTTTCCACGCGGCTGCGCCGCGCGGGCCCCTTCCCTCTCCCGCCCCCCGAAGGCGCGGAGCGCCTTCGGGGGGCGGGAGAGGGTGCGAGTGCGCGCGAGCGCGCGAGCCGGGTGAGGGCTACCGCAGGCTCGCCTGCTGCTTGGACAGGTAGTAGTTGAGCACCGCGATCGCCTCGGCGTTGGCTTCGCTCTTCCAGTCGCTGATCATGGTCTCGCCGATCTCTTTCATCTGCTGCTTGATCGCATCGGGCAGCTCGGCGGTGGTCATGCCGTTCTTGCGCAGGGTCTCGATCTGCTCGGCGCTGACCGCCGCGCTCATCTCCCAGCCGCGCTTGGTGAACGCCTCGCCCGCCTTGGTCATGGCGGCGCGCACCTCCGGCGACAGCTTCTGGAACGCGCGCTCGTTGACGATCAGGCCGTTCTTGGAGAACAGCGCACCGGCGTTGGTGAAGTACTTGGTGTTCTCCCAGGCCTGGATGTCGATGCCGGTCTGCGGGCTGGTGAACAGCGCCTCGATCAGCCCGGTCGAGAATGCCTGCGGCACCTCGGCGAACGGCAGGATGGTGGCGTTGAAGCCCATCATGTCGCCCATCTTCTTGGTCGAGGTCGAGTAGATGCGCAGGCGCTTGCCCTTGAAGTCGTCCATCTTGGCGACCGGGAACTTGGTGTAGAAGCCCTGGCCCGGCCACGGCTGATAGCCGACGATGCGCATGCCGTTCTTCTTGAACAGCGTGTCGAAATACGGCTTCTGGGCCTCGAGCAGCTTCCACGCCGCGGCGTAGTCGGCGGCCAGGAACGGCGTGCCGTCGAGGATGTACATCGGATCCTCGTTGCCGTAGACGCCGAACCGGATCTCGCCGATCGGTATCTGCCCCGTCTGCACGGCGCGCTTGATCGAGTCGAGCTTGATCAAGGTGTCGTTCGAGCTCAGCGCGATCTCGAACTTGCCGCCGCTCGCCTTCTGCACCTCGTCGATGAACTGGCGGACGTTCTTGGTCATGAAGTTCGACTCGGGATAGCCGGTCGCCATGATCCACTTGGTCTGCGCGCGAGCCTCGCCCGCGAGCCCCAGCACGAGTGCGCCCGCCGCCAGCGCGAGCAGTTTGAATGACGTCATGAGCCCCTCCGTCCAGGACTGGTCGATGGCCCGCTGAGCTGCATGAGCCGTGCCAGCCTGCCCGGGTCCATCGTCATGGCGCCATGCGCCGGCGGTCAAGGCGGCGGTTGACGGCGCGCCCCGGGCACCCTCGGATAGGGCGCGATCTTGGCCCGAGGGAGCGCACCGTCATGAGCCTGCGTGGCGCCGGCATGCTGATCACCTTCATGGACATCGCGGCCGCCGACGAGGCCGAGTTCAACCGCTGGTACGACGGCGAACACATCGCCGAGCGCGTCGGCATCGCCGGCTTCATCGCGGCGCGGCGCTTCGTCGCGCCGCGCGGCGCGCCTCCCGGCACGCCCAAGTACCTGGCGTTCTACGAGACCGAGACCCTGGCGGTGCTCGGCGGCGCCGCGTACCGCCAGGCGCTCAACAACCAGACCGCGTGGTCGCGCACCGTGATGGCTAGGTTCGTCCGGCCCGGACGAATCATCGCCCAGCGCCAGGCCAGCCGCGGCCGCGGCCGCGGCGGCGCCGTCGCGTTCATCCGCTGCGCGCCGCTGCCGGGCCGCGAGCCGGCGCTGCGCACCTGGATCGAGGGCCCGGCGCTGACCAGTTGGCTCGCCGAGCCGGGCATCGTCGGCGCGCACTTCCTGGTCAACGACCCGGCACTGTCGCTGCCGCTCGACGCCGACGGCAAGCCGGTCGCCAACGCGCCGCCGGCGCCGACCGCCTGGATCGTCATTGTCGAGGCGACCAGCCTGGCGGCGCTCGACGCCGTGCCGTCGCCGGCGGTGTTCGCGACCGCCGGGGCGGTGCCCGGGGTGCAGATCGGCCACTACGCGCTGATGTGGGAGCTGACGCGCGACGACCTCGGGGCGCGCGCCGGCTCGTGAAACGATCCGCGTGACGCGGCACCTGGTGGCTTGGCGGCTGGCGTCGTTCTACGGCGCCGTGTTCGCCGCCGTCGGCGTCGTGCTGCCGTTCTGGCCGGTCTGGCTCGAGGCGCGCGGGTTGACGCGCGCCGAGATCGGCGCGCTGCTCGCCGCGTCGATGGTCGCCCGCATCCTCGCCGCGCCGCTGGTCGCGCGCGTCGCCGATCGCACCGGCGAGCGCAAGCGTCTGATCGTGGTTTTGATCGCCCTCAGCTTCGGGTGCTGGTCGCTGTTTCCGCTTGCCCAAGGGTTCTGGGTCCTGCTCGCGATCAGCATTGCGGCGCAGGGTTGCTCGGCCGCCGCGATGCCGCTGTTCGAGGACATGACCTTGGGCGCGGTGCGGGCGCACGCGCTCGAGTACGGCCGGGTCCGGCTCGCCGGCTCGGTCACCTTCCTGGTGGCGGCTTCGGCCGGTGGCTTGTGGCTGACCGGCCGGCCGTCCGGCGATGTGCTAGGACTGATGATCGGGGGCTCGGGCCTCATGCTCGGCACCGCCCTGCTGCTGCCCGATCTGCGCGCGACCCAGCGCCTGACCCTGAATCTGGTTGGCGGGCTGCGCGCGATCCTCGGTCGGCGCGGCTTCCAGCGCCTGTTCCTGGCGTCGGGCCTGATCCAGGCCAGCCACATGGTCTATTACGGCTTCGCGACGATCCATTGGCGCGCTGCCGGACTGTCGGACGGCCTGATCGGCTTCCTGTGGGCCGAGGGTGTGATCGCCGAGATCGCGTTGTTTTGGTACGGCGCGCCGCTGCTGCGGCGCGTGCCGCCGGCCGGCCTGATCGCGATCGGCGGCGGCGCCGGCGCTTTGCGCTGGCTGGGCACCGGCCTGACCACCGACCCGGCGGCGCTGGTGGCGCTCCAGGCGCTGCACGGCGTCAGCTTCGGCGCCACCCACCTGGGCGCCATGCACTATCTCAAGGACCGCGCGCCGGCCGGCCTGTCGGCAACCGCGCAGGGCCTGCACTCGGCGCTGCCGGCGGGCATCCTGGGCGGACTCACGATGCTGGCCGCCGGCCCGCTGTTCGGCGCGCTCGGCCCTGGCGCCTTCCAGGCCATGACGGCGATGGCGCTCGGCGGGGCGCTGGTCGCGTGGGCGCTGCTGCGGACCCGCGACAGATGACGGATCAACCCGCTATCATCCGGTCTCCGTCCTCTGTCGTGTGTGTTCCGAGAATGCGCGTCATCGCCGCAATCGTGTTGATCTGCTTCACTCTCGGCAGCTGCGGGGGCGGCCGCGAGCCGCCACGCGCCGAGCGCGCGGCCGTTGCCGAACCGCCGCGCGCGGCAGCCGCGCTGAGCTGCGCGCCGTGGCCCGACGGGGTGCCGCCGCCCGCCGATCCGGGACTGCTCAGCAGCGCGGCGCAGGACGTGCCCGGAATCGACGGCGGCGGCTTCGGCACGCCGCCCCAGGTGACGGTCGGCCTGGCTTGCGTGACGCCGCCGGCCGGCCGCGACGTCGCCGGGCTCTATTGCGGCGCGGCTGAGCGCGGCGGCGTGCCGCGGCCGTGCGTCGTCGGTGAGGAATGCGCGATCGGCGCGATCATGGTCACCGAGGTCAGCCGCTTCGCGGAGCCCGGCGGCGTCGCGACCTGCGCCGTGTTCGAGAACTGGTCGAAGACCCAGGCGCGCAACATCTCGGTGTGGCTGCGCACGCGCTGACCGTCAGCGCAGCACGCCGACGGTCTTCTTCTTGATCAGCTCGAAGTCGATCGCGGCGCCCAGGCCGGGGCCGGTCGGCGCGTGCACCAGGCCGGCGCCGTCGACCGTGATGTCGGCCGCGAGCCCATATTTCTGCGCGGCGTCGGGCAGCAGCACCTCGAAGAATTCGCAGTTCTTGATCGCCATGATGACGTGCAGGTTGGCGACGTTGTTGAGCGAGTTGCCGCCGTGGTGGACCTCGTAGCGCATGTGGAACGCCTCGGCGAGGTGCGCGGTTTTGACCAACGTCGTAATGCCCCCCTTGACCGCGACGTCGCCGCGCAGGAAGTCGGTGGCGCGCTCGGTGATCCACGGCTGGTAGCTGTCGAACCCGGCGATCGGGTACTCGGTCGCCATGATCGGGATGTCGAGCTTCTGCTTGAGCTTGACGTAGTTATAGATGTCGGCGTCGGCCAGCGGATCCTCGTACCAGTAGAAGCCGAGCTGTTCGATGGCGCGGCCGACCCGGAGCGCGTCGGCGTACTCATAGCTCCAGGTCGAGTCCAGCATCACGGTGTAGTCGTCGCCGACCGCGCGGCGCACCGCCTCGCACACCTTGATGTCGTCGCGCCATTGCGTCGGCGGATGGATCTTGTAGGCCTGCCAGCCTTGCGACTTGAAGCCCTGCGCCTGCTCGCCGTAGGCCGCGGGGGCGTCCAGGACCTGCGAGCTCGCGTAGGCCGGCACCGAATCGCGATAGGATCCGAGCAGCTGGTGGATCGGCAGGCCGGCGACCTTGCCGGCGATGTCCCATAGGGCGATGTCGATCGCGCCGATCGCGCGCACCGTGACGGCGCGCGCGCGCTTCCACATCGCCTGGTAGAGCCGTTCACGATCGAGCGGGTCCTGGCCCATCACGATCGGCTTGAGCACGTGGATCAGCATCGGGCCGTCGAGGTTGGCCGGATTGTAGGCCGAGCCCAGGAAGGCGTGGCCCTCGACGCCCTGGTCGGTCGACAGGGTCAGGAGCGCGAGCTGGCTCGAGCCGCCGAAGCGCCCGGTGTGCGCGGCGTAGCGCGTCCCCGGAATCTCGTCCCAGGCGAACAGGGTCAACGTCAGATCGGTGATCTTCATCGGCGTCCTCCCGCGCGCGGCCCGCGTCTTGAGCCTACTCTGACTCCGCCTTGCGACAGGGGGAAGGAAGACGCGCCCCGCCGCCGCGCGATGACAGCCAATTTTCACTGGGGGAGCGGTCCCGGGAATCTGGTATTTACCAGGCCTGAGGCTTGTCTGGGGATGGTCTGGACCCGTGTTTTCCTTCGCGCCGCTCCGCGCCTACAGAATCGCCCGCGCGCTCTACCAACAGGGCAGGCTCGAGGACGCCGAGGAGGTCTATCAGCGGATCCTCACGGTGATGCCTGACGATGCCCTGGCGCACCACGACATCGGTGTCGTGCAGTTCGAGCGCGGGCAGGTCTACCAGGGTGTCGAGCGCGTCAAGCTGGCGCTGACCCGCGATTCCACGCGCGTGGCGTTTTTCGCGACCATGGCCGGGATGCTCGAGGATCCGGCGTACCAGGCCTATCTGCGCTCGCCGTTCTACGGTCCGTTCAACGCGCAGCAGATGCGTCAGAGAATCTTCCGCGGCATGATCGAGCTGGCCGATCCGCGGAGCATCTTCGAGACCGGTACGTTTCGCGGCACCACCACCGAGTTCATCGCCCGCGCGACCACCGCGCACGTCTTCACCTGCGAGATCGACGTCAACTATTTCGCGTTCGCCACGCAGCGCCTGCGCGAGCTTGCCAACGTCACGGTCGTGCATCTCGACTCGCGCTCGTTCCTCAAGCGCTATGTGCCGTTGTTCGCGCGCGGCGACGCCGCCTGCCTGTTCTACCTCGACGCCCATTGGGACAAGGAGGATCTGCCGCTGATCGAGGAGCTCGGCATCGTCTTCGCGCAGGTGCCGCGCGCCGTCGTCATGATCGACGACTTCGAGGTCTGGGACGATCCCGGCTACTCGTTCGACGACTATGGTCCGGGCCGCCGCCTCGGCCTGCCCTATCTCGCGCCGCTCGCGCGGTTCGCGCCACGTTACTTTTTTCCGGCCAACTCGAGCGGCGAGACCGGCGTGCGGCGCGGCTCGGTCGTGATCGCGACCGATCCCGCGCTCGCGGCACGGATCGCGCGCATCCCCGAGCTCCGCCCGGCGCCGATGCCGCCCGCGCTGTGAAGGTTTTGGCGCCGAGGGCGCGGAGGTTTCGCGGAGGACGCCGAGGAACTCAAGCGCGCTCCTTGGGACTCACCGCAGCGGCAGCGCGTACATCAGGCCGCCGCGGGTCCACAGGTCGTTGACCCCACGCTCGAGCTTGAGCGCGCTGGCCTTGCCGACGTTGCGTTCGAAGCTTTCGCCGTAGTTGCCGACCTGCTTCAGGATGGCGTGGGCCCACTTCTCGTTCAGCCCGAGCGCCTTGCCGTTGCCTTCGGTGACGCCGAGCAGGCGCTTGATGCCGGGATCGTCGCTGGTCAGCATCTGGTCGGCGTTGGCCTGGGTCACGCCCTTCTCCTCGCCCTCGATCATCGCGGCCAGCGCCCACTTGACGACGGCGAACCACTGCATGTCGTCCTGGCGGACCATCGGCCCGAGCGGCTCCTTCGAGATGCGCTCGGGCAGGATCATGTAGCTGCCGGCGATCTGCGGCTTGGCGGCGAGCACCGCGGCGAGCGCCGAGGAGTCCTGGGTCATGGCATCGCAGCGCCCGGCGAAGAACGCCTCGTACATCTGGTCCTGGTTCTCGATCACGACCGGCTTGTAGGTCAGCTTGTTGCTGCGGAAGTAGTCGGCCATGTTGAGCTCGTGCGTGGTGCCCTGGGCGGCGCAGATGGTCGCGCCGTTGAGCTCCTTGACGCTCTTCACCTTGAGGTCCTGCTTCACCATGAAGCCCTGGCCGTCATAGAAGTTGATGCCGGTCAGCAGCAGGCCCATCGAGCCGTCGCGCACCAAGGTGATCGTGGTGTTGCGCGTCAGCACGTCGATCTCGCCCGACTGCAGCGCGGTGAAGCGCTGCGCCGCGGTCAGCGGCACGTACTTGGTCTTGCTGGCGTCGGCGAACATCGCCGCGGCGAACGCGCGGCACAGATCGATGTCGATGCCCGACCAGGCGCCCCGCGTGTCGGGGATCGAGAAGCCCGCGACCCCGGTGTTGACCCCGCAGGTCACGACCCCGCGCGCCTTGATCGCTTCGAACGTGGCGCCGGCCTTGGCGGCGCCGGGCGTCAGCGCCAACCCGACCGCGAGCGCCAGCCCCGTCGAGATCCCAAGCTTGTGCATCATGACGCGGTTCCCTCCGTCGCGTGCGGTCGCCTCGGCGGCCGCGTGCCAGGAGACAAGCCGATCGGGCGGCGCGGCGCAAGCCCGTCACGTCGGGCTGTCGGCGGCTCCCGCCACGGACGCAGCGATCTTGCCCGACGCGCCGCGGGCAAGCTCGGCGATCAGCGCGTGCACGATCTGGGACAGGGTTTTCGCATCGAGCTCCGCGGCCAGGCTCACCAACAGCCCGGTCTCGGCCATCTCGCGGCTGACCCCCTCCATGGCCTTGATCGCGCCGGCGATCGTCAGGCCCGCAGCGGCGGCGATCGCGCCGAGCACGGTCGGCATGTCGTGGTAGAGGACGCCGAAAATGATCTCGATGATGAAGATGACGCCGATCATCGCCGCGCGCATCCACAGCATCATGCGGAGCTGTGCCGCGAGGTGCTCCAGCGCGCCGTGCAGTGCGGCACGGTCCAGCGGGTCGTCCCCAGCGGCTTTGGACGGCATGTAGAACGGACGCAGCGTTTCGACGAGCCTGTTCATGGCGTTTCACTCTGTGAGGGTTTGCCAGAACCGGTACGGCGTTCTGGACGGCTTCTTCGGCGTCCGCGCGAGGTCGCTGACCGCCTTGAACAGGGCGACCAGCTCGCGTCCGTAGTTGCCGTCGACGGCAAGCCGCTCATAGAGCGCTTCGAGAATGCGGAGCCGCATGCTGGGAATCACCTCGCGCAAATTGTCGATGATGCGGCGCTCGGTCCGCCCGGCCTTGACGTGCTGCGCCAGGAACGCCGATTGGCAGATCGCGAGATCGACGATGCCGCTCCAGCCGGGCGGCACACAGGCGGCGATCGCCGCCGCCGCGTGCAGCCCGTCGCGCAGCTCCAGACGGTTGCCGGGATGGAGAAACTCCGGGAACGCCGCATCGAGCCGCGCGCGCTGGCGGCTCCGCAGCGTCGGGTCGTCGATCACGATCGGCAGCGCGGTGTCATCGTAGACGCCGGGCAACGGCCGGTCTGCGCGGATGACCGTCGCGTTGACGAGCTCGGCGAGCCGGCCCGGACGCTGGTCGGGCCGAGCCGCCAGGGCGTCGTCCGTCTGCGCCGGCTCGAGCCGCCGGGCGAGCTCGGCGCACAGCGGATCGGTGCCGGCCCTGATCCGGCGCAGCCACGCCGTCGGATTCTGCTTGAAATCGCCGCCGGCCAGCACACCGCCGTGCCAATGCGCCACGATGGTCACCACTTCGTAGCGGTGAAACAGCGGCCCGAGATCGTCGAGCGTCGCCGCCGGGACGACCGCGGCGCCGTAGTGTCGCGCCGCCTCGAGCAGCTTGTGGCAGAGCGCGGCGAGCGGCGCGCCGTCCTCCTGCCACGCCTGCTGCGGCTCGCGCCCGCCCAGCATGCTCCTGGAAAAATCCATCGCCACGCCGGCGTCGAGGTCGGCCAGGAACGTGCGCTGATCGAGCGGCATGGCGACCGCCAGCGCGCACCGCGCCGGCGGCGTCGGGCTGATGAGGTCAGCCGCGGACACGCGCTGCCCCGGCACGGTCGAGCTCGACGATGATGGGATCGCCGGCGCCGCGGTGCCGGTGGAGCTCGAGCTCGTCGATGCGGGCGTCGCGCAGCAGGTCGGCCTCGAGGACGCCGGGCACGCCAACGGCCAATCCATGGTGCCGGGACGGCGCGCGCTGGCTGGGCATGGGAACCTCGGGCTCGAGCGGTACGGTGGTCAGTTGCCTCAAATTCGGCGAAAATTCCGCCGACCCCGGACCCTATCGCGGCCCCCCGCCCGTCCTCAGTGAAGTACTTCACACCCCAAACGGGTGAGACGGATGGTCAGGGTGCCTTGCGCGGGTTGGGCCCGTGCGCCGCCGATTGACGTCGTCCCGGGGGCACCGCGAGACTCGGCCGATGGCAGTGTTCTTCACCAGCGACACCCATTTCGGCCACGGCGGCGCGCTCGGCCTGTTCGGCCGGCCGTTCGCCTCGGTCGCCGCCATGGACGACGCCCTGATCGCGCGCTGGAACGCCACCGTCGGCGCGCGCGACGAGGTCTGGCATCTCGGCGACTTCGCGCTCGGGCCGGCGCTTAAGCGCGCCGGGACGCTGCTCGAGGCGCTGGCCGGCCGCAAGCACCTGGTCGCCGGCAACAACGACCCGCCGGCGGTGCGCGCGCTGCCCGGCTGGACGACGGTCGCCGACTACGCCGAGCTCGAGCTCGACGGCGTCGCGCTGGTGCTCTGCCACTTCCCGTTCCGCTCGTGGAACGGCATGGCCAAGGGCGCGCTCAATCTGCACGGCCACAGCCACGGTCGCCTGTTGCCGCTCACCCGTCAGATCGACGTCGGGGTCGATGGCTGGGATTTCGCGCCGGTCGCACTGGCGCGCCTGCTCGCCGCGGCGCGGCGCCGACCGAAGCGCACGCCGCGCTAGCTGCTAGGGCCCGTCCGAGCCGGCACCCGCGCGCCGCGGGGTCGCAGGAACCAGCGCCAGCAGGGCGACCGCGCCGACCGCGGCGGACGCCGCGCCGAACAGAAACACGGCCTCATGTCCGACCTCGTCCCACAGCCATCCGGCGACCAGGTTGGCCACCAGGCCGGTCAGCCCGACGGTCGCGCTGTACCAACCGATCCCGCCGGCGCGGAGCGGCGCCGGTATGTAGTCGCTCGCCAGCGCTTTCCCGACCGAGCGGAAGATTCCCTGATAGAGCCCGTAAGCGATGAAGAGCGCGGCGATGAGCGCGGCGTTCCGCGCCACCGCGAAACCGAGATACGTGACCAGGAAGATGCCGAGCGCCACGACCAGGATGGCTCTGCGGCCGAGGTGATCCGACAGAAATCCTGCCGGGTAGGAGATCAGCGCCGCGACGAAGTTATAGCCCGCATAGATCAGGATCGTCGTCACCAGCGAGGCGCCGATCTCCTGCGTCTGCAGGATCAGGAAGGCATTGCTGGAATTGCCGATGCCGAATAGGGCCGTCGCCAGCAGATATTTCCAATACGCCGTGGGAAGCTGCCGCAAGCCGACGCCGATCGTCGACGTCGCCGTCGCCTCGATCGGCCGCTCCTCGACGAGGAGCAGCATCAGGACGGCGAGGAGACCGGGGATCACCGCGAGATAGAAGATCAGACGGATGTCGAGCTGCAGGACGATGAGGAGCAGGATCGCGAGCAACGGACCGAGACACGCGCCCGCGTTGTCGCCGAGTCCCTCGAGTCCGAAGGCCCGGCCCCGGGCGGCTTCGTCGGCTGACGCCGCGACCAGCGCGTCGCGCGGTGCTGAGCGGATGCCGCTGCCCAGCCGGTCCAGCAAGCGTCCGCCCGCCACGCCTGGCCATGCCGCGGCGGCCCCCATCACGGGTTTGGCGATCGCGCTCAGCAGAGCGCCCGCCAGGGCAATCGGCTTGCGCCGTCGCAGCTTGTCCGACAGCGCGCCGGAAAAGCCTTGAACAATGGTCTGGGTCGCCAAGGCGACGCCTTCCACCAGGCCGACCACGCTTCCCGTCGCCTTCAAGGTCTGCGTCAGGAAGATCGGCAGGATGGGAAAAAGCATCTCCGAGGAGATGTCGCCGAACAGGCTGGCCAAGGCCAAAAGAAAGGTATTCCGCGAGAGACCGGCAAAGTATCGACGCCCCGCTCCAGTTGCCATGGATGCATCGCCTCCGCGGGGTGGCTAGCTTCAAGCGCCGCGCCGGTCATTCAAACCCGGCAACGCATGCCTGACAACGTAGTCGTTCCGGTCTCTCGACGCGCTCCCGGTACGCCGATTGCCTTCACCGCGCAATGCCGCTATATCGGAATACGATATCGAAATACGCTTACGAGATCATCAGACAGAGGCGCGACCGCATGGCTCGACCGACCAGCCGCAGCCTCAATATGCTGCCGTCGGCGATTCGATCGTGGGGTAGCGGAACGCAGGGCCTGACGGATGGGCGGACGCGATCTATATGCCGGCCTCATCAAGCTTCACGTGCTGCATCATGCGGCGAGGGAGCCGGTCTACGGGCTCGCCATGATCGAGGAGCTTGGTCGGCATGGCTACAGGTTGAGCCCAGGGACGCTCTACCCCATCCTGCACGGGCTCGAGGCGCAGGGCTATCTCGCCTCGACCAAGAAGCGCGCGGGCAGCGTCGAGCGGCGCTTCTATCGAGCGACCAAGGCCGGGCGGGCCGCGCTTGCCGCCGCCAAGTTGAAGGTGCGCGAGCTGTTCGGCGAGCTGTTCGAGGACGAGCCCGGGCGACCCTCTCGACGCTGAGCCGAGATCTCCGATGACCGAACGCAGCATGGCCACCCGCGGCCTCCCGTCATCGGCATTGGAGGTTCTGCTCGTCTTCCTGCGCCTCGGCCTCACCAGCTTCGGGGGACCGGTCGCCCATCTCGGCTATTTCCGCACCGAGTTCGTGGAGCGGCGCAAATGGCTCGACGAGGTGGACTACACCGACATCGTCGCGCTGTGCCAGTTTCTGCCCGGCCCGGCGAGCAGTCAGGTCGGCATCGTGATCGGCACGCTGCGCGCCGGGCTGGCCGGAGGGCTGGCGGCATGGCTGGCGTTCTCCGGGCCGTCGGCCGTGGCCCTGATCGTCTTCGCCTACGGCGTCGGCGCGTTGGGCGACGTCACGCAGTCGGCGTGGCTGCACGGTCTCAAGATCGTCGCGGTCGCCGTGGTTGCCCAGGCGGTCTGGGGCATGGCGCGCAATCTCTGCCCGGATCGCGCCCGTGCGACCGTCGCGGTCGGCGCCGCGCTGATGGCGCTGACGGTGCCGTCCGCGATGGGCCAGATCGGCGCCATTGTCGTGGGCGGCGCCATCGGCTGGCGCTTCCTGCCGGGCAGCGTCGATGGCGATGCCCGGCCATTGCCCGCGACCATCGGGCGGCGTCTCGCGGTGGGCGCTCTCGCGCTGTTTCTCGTCCTGCTGATCGGTTTGCCGATCATCGCGGCGACGATCCCCGATCATGCGATCGCGTTGTTCAGCAGCTTCTACCGATCCGGCGCGTTGGTGTTCGGCGGTGGGCACGTCGTGCTGCCGCTGCTGCAGCAGGCGGTCGTGCCGCCGGGCTGGGTCGGCAACGACGCGTTTCTCGCGGGCTATGGCGCAGCCCAGGCGGTGCCGGGACCGCTCTTCACCTTCGCGGCCTATCTCGGCGCGGTCATGGGCCCGGCGCCGAACGGCTGGCTGGGCGGCGTGATCTGCCTGGTCGCGATCTACCTGCCATCCTTCCTGCTCCTGCTCGGCGTGCTGCCCTACTGGGATGCAGTGCGACGGCGGACCGACGTGCGCGCCGCGCTCAAGGGCGTCAACGCCGCCGTGGTCGGCTTGCTCCTGGCCGCGCTCTACACGCCGGTGTGGACCAGCGCCATCCAGACCGCCGCTGACTTCGCGCTCGTCCTGGTGGCTTTTCTGCTGCTGGTGCTCTGGCAGGTGCCGCCCTGGCTCGTGGTGGTCCTGGGCGCGCTCGCCGCTGCCGCGCTCGACCACGTCGTCTGACCGTGGAGCGGCGCAGCGCTCAAAGACGTTGATCCGAAGCGCGGGGTGTCGAAAGGCAAGAGGAGAGACGCCGTGAGCAAATGTTATTCGTCCGTGATCGTCTTGGCCGCCGTCCTCGTCCTGGCGGTGCCTGCCATCGGGTCCGCGCAGAACGCTGCGGCGCCGCCCGCCTATCGCCCCGGTCTCGGCGATCTCATGACCATGACGGTGCAGCCGCGCCACATCAAGCTCGCGGTCGCCGGGCGGGAGAGGAACTGGAGCTATGCCGCCTATGAGCTCCATCAGCTGGAGGAGGCCTTCGATCGGGTCGCGCGCAACTGGCCGACTTGGCGCTCGGTGCCGATCGCCGAGATGATGACGTCGTTGACCAAGGAACCGATGGCGGCTCTCGCCGAGGCGATCAAGTCCGCCGACGCGAGCCGGTTCGGCACCGCCTTCGGGCGGCTGACCGAAACCTGCAACACGTGCCACCAGGGCGCCAATAGCGGCATGATCGTCATCCGCGTCCCTGACAACTCGCCGTTCTCCGACCAGGACTTTCGACCGGTCCAACGGTGAGACGCGCGCGACGTCGGCCGATCCGCCGCCGGGCGTGGCCGGCCGATTCGCCGGCGGCGCGGTCGGCCCGACGCGCGAAACGCTAGGCAATCCGCCGATTCCCACCGTCCAGTTGGTCGCCGTCGCCGGTTTGCTAGAATCGGCGCGCATCATGCTCGATCTTTTGAGCTTCGCCGTGCTGCCGGGCCTGCTGCTGGCCGCGGGCGCGTTGCTGTCCCACTTCGGCGGCGCGATCTTCGCCGCGCTGGTGCCGTTGGCGCCCTATCTCGCGACCGGGCTCGCCGCGGCGATCGCGTGGCGTTTCCGCCAGACCAAGCTGGTGCTGACCTGCGCCGCGATGCTGCTCGGCTATAGCCTGCTGGTGCTGCCCGACGCGCTGCGCGGCGACGGCTATCGCGCCGCCGCGCTCTATTTGCCCGCGACCCTGGGCTGCCTGGCGCTCATGCGCGAGCGCGGCCTGCTCAACAAGAGCGGCCTGATCCGGCTGGGCGCGATCACCGCGCCCGCGATCCTGATCACGGCCCTGGTCGCCGGGCGCAATGGTCTGCCGACCCTGCCGCTGATCTCGCTCGGCCCACGCTTCGGCGGCTCGCCGGTGCCCATCCTGGCGGCGCTGGCGGCGGCGCTGGCGCTGGGCGGGATGCTGGTCCAGCTGGTCCGCCGGCGCACGCCGATCGAGGCCGGCCAGGCCGGCGCGCTGGTCGCCGCCATGCTGGCGGTCTACTTCGCCGCCAACCGCACGGCGCTGGCGACCTTCATGGCCACCGCGGCGGTGATCCTC
>JACQAI010000006.1 GCA_016195115.1 Pseudomonadota bacterium | reverse complement strand
GTCCAAGACCACGACCGAGATCACCGGTTACATGCTCGCGTTCGGCATCGGCTGGTCGCTGGCCATGACTCTGACCGAGCGCGCCCATATCCGCATCGACGTGCTGGTCAACCGCTTGCCACTCGGTCCGCGCAAATATCTGCACGCGCTGGCGCTGCTGCTGCTCGCGATCTTCGCGCTGTTCATCGCCTGGGCGGCTTATTCGCTGGTCGTCGAGAGCGTCGAGTTCGGCGCCACCGATAATTCGGCGATGTCGATTCCGCTGGTGCTGCCCCAGGGCCTATGGGCATTCGGCCTCGCGGTGTTCGCCGCGCTGGTGGTCGTGCTGAGCGCCGAGGTCGCGATCCTGCTGGCGCGCGGCGACGGTGCCAGCGTCGACCGGCTCCTGGGTCCGCGCACCTTCCAGGACGAGACCGAAGAAGCCCTCGAGGCCGTCGGCCTGCGTCCGCACCACGAGCCGCCGCCGCGATGATCGCGGTCGTCGCCCTGCTCGCGCTGCTGGTCGGCGCGGTCGTGATGGCGCTGTCGGGCGGCGGCGGCCATCTGCCGATCACCGAGATCGTGCTGTTGTGCGTGATCTTCTGCGTGTTCTTCGGCGCCGGCATCTACATCGCCGCCGCGCTCGGCATCTTGGGCCTGCTGGTCGGCTTCACCTTCTCGGACCGGCCGTTCTGGCTCGCCGCCGGCGTGGTGATCTGGAAGCCGAGCAAGGAATCGGTGTTCGTCGCGGTGCCCCTCTTCCTGCTGATGGGCGAGATCCTGCTGCGTGCCGGGTTGTCGGACCGGCTCTATCGCGCGCTCAATGTCTGGCTCAACCGGCTGCCCGGCGGCCTGCTGCATACCAACATCATGTCGTGCGCGGTGTTCTCCGCGATCTCGGGCTCCAGCGTCGCGACCGCGGCGACCATGGGCTCGGTGGCGCTGCCGTATTTCGCCGAAACCAAGTACAACCCGCGCATGGTGCTGGGCTCGCTCGCCGCCGGCGGCGCGCTCGGCAACCTGATCCCGCCCGGCATCACGTTCATCATCTACGGCCTGATCACCGAGACCTCGGTCGGCCAGCTCTACATCGCCGCGATCGGGCCGAGCATCCTGGTCACCGGGCTGTTCCTTTTGGTGATCGCCTGTCACGGCTTCATCGCGCCGCCGGTCGAGCGGCCCCCGTCGTTGCCGTTGGCGCAGAAGCTGCTGGCATTGGTCGGGCTGATCCCGACCCTGATCCTGATCGTGGTCGTGCTCGGCTCGATCTATGCCGGCTGGGCGACGCCGACCGAGTCGGCGGCGCTCGGCGTGGTCGGCGCCGCCTTGTTCGCCGCGCTCGAAGGCCGGCTCGGCTGGCGCATGGTCCACGACTCGGCGGCGGCGACCGCGCGCAACACCGCGCTGATCGGCCTGATCCTGATGGGCTCGTTCCTGCTCAACTACATCCTGACCATCCTGCAGGTGCCCCAGACCATGGCCGCGACGGTGGCCGGCCTGCCGATGCCGCAATGGGCGATCATGGCGGTGATCATCGTCTTCTACCTGGCGCTCGGCACGTTCATGGAGGGCTTCTCCATGATCATCACGACCATCCCGGTGGTGTTCCCGATCGTGGTCGCGCTCGGCTACGACCCGATCTGGTTCGGCGTCATCGTCACCATGCTGATCGAGATCGCCATGATCAGCCCGCCCGACGGCACCGTGATGTATGTGCTCCAGGGCATGCGGCCCAAGCCCGGCCCGATCACCGACGTGTTCGTCGGCGTGACGCCGTTCCTCGCCGTCTACATGGTCGCGGTCTTCATCCTGCTCTGGCTGCCCGAGCTGGCGACCTGGCTGCCCAAGGTCATGAGCTGAGGGGCGTTTGGTTGGCGCTCGCGGGGCTTCGCCCCTGCCGCGCGCTCAAGCGTCCTTCACCTCGACGCGCGCCTCGGCCAGGGTCTCGCCGTCGCCGTTCATCACCGCGGCGCTGACCGCGAGCGGCGCGCCGGCGGCGGCGGGCAGGAGCGTCACCAGCACCTCGAACTCGTCGAACTCGATGACCGCCGGCGGCGCGCCGCGTAGCGACGTGAGCGGCCGACCGTCGCGCCACTCGGCGACCGCCGCCTCGATCAGCTGCGACAGGTTGGCCATCGGTCCCCGATTATCGGACCCGCCGGACTGGTGGGCTCGGCATCGCGCTTTCGATGCGGCCCAGCGAGGCGGCGGTGTTGTCGACCGATTGGGCGATCGCCGTCAGGGTGCGCCGCGTCTCGGTGTGCTGCTGCTCGAGCGCCTTGCCGATGCCCTCGACCGCGTTCTTCATCCCCACGATCTGGTTGCGCAGATCGTTGAGCGCCTTGACCCCCTGCCAGCCCAGCGCCAGCACCGCCAGGGCAAACAGGCCCATGATCCAGATTTCCATCGCCCGGCTCCGCTTCGGGTTCCGCCCCGAGTACCGTCGGGTTCCTGGCCGTCACCATAATGCCGGAGTGGCCGCCTTCGCCAGCCCACCCCGGGGTACCCCCTGGGAAATGCCCGATTAAAGGCCAAGGCAGGACGTTTCGCCGCGGCTCAATCAGCCGCCAGCCGATCGGCGATCCGGCGCAGCCGGTAGCCCAGGAAGCGGTACGCCCCCCAGCGCGCGAAATGCCGCTCGACCGCCTTGTCGCCGCGCAGCTTGAGGACGTCGCGGACGTGGGCGGTGACCACCGAGTCGACCGGCAGGCGCGAGAAGTCGTGCAGCAGCACCCGGCAGTGCGCCGCGGCGTAGGGCCCGATGCCGAACAGCGACAGCAGGTAGTCGTAGCCGAGCGCATCGGCGCTGCCATGGCCGTCGGGGTCGAGCACGCCGTCGGCGAGCAGCCGCGCGGTGGCCCGCGTCAGGGTGCGGGCGCGGAAGCCGAGTCGACACTCGGCCTTGAGCCGTGCCTCGCCGAACCCCAGCACCGCGACGGGCGTCGGAAACAGCCCGCCGCCGACCCGCTCGACCAGCCGCTCGGACATCGCGACCGTGCCGGCCCAGGTCGTGTTGATGGTGCACACC
Organism: Pseudomonadota bacterium; assembly: GCA_016195115.1. Classification (GTDB taxonomy): domain Bacteria; phylum Pseudomonadota; class Alphaproteobacteria; order Elsterales; family Elsteraceae; genus JACQAI01. The sequence continues at coordinate 1,341 of JACQAI010000006.1, read as the reverse complement.
GTCTTGGCGAAATCCTCGTAGAACGTCGTGCCGCGCAGCAGCCGCCCGGCACCCCGCGCGACCAGCGCGTGGCAGCGCGCATCGAGCGCGTGCGCGATCGCGAGAAACTCGGCCGCATCCCAATCCCACGACAGCGCGCGCCCGACCACCGCGTGCACGGCGCGGCGCAGCGCCGGATCGCGCGCCGACGTGCGGTCTTCGGGGTGCCACGTCGCGATGACGCGGTCGGCTGCGGACTGTCGGACCGCCAGCTGGCCGACCGCCTTGCCGATGCGCTCGCGTCGGGCCAGCACGCCGCCTGCCCAATGCCAGGGTGCCAGCTCGACCCAACCGTGGGTGCGCACGACCGCGTCGAGGTCGAACGGCAGCGGCGGCGTGAGGTGAAAGCTGGGCATGAATTCTGGCCGATGGTTTCAACGATGCCGCGTTCGTGCTAGGTCGCCAGATCCGCCGATCCGTCGCGAGCGAGAAGAGGAAGACGAGATGAGCACATACGACAAAGGCCTGGCGCTGCGCAAACAGGTGTTGGGTGCGGCGCATGTCGAGCGGTCGCTGAAGGCCGCCGAGGACGACGCGTTCACGCGCGATCTGCAGCGCCTGGTCACCGAATTCGGTTGGGGCGAGATCTGGGGGCGGCCGGGCTTGACCTTGCGCGAGCGCTCGCTGCTCAACCTCGCGCTGCTGACGGCGCTCAATCGGCCGCACGAGCTGCGCACGCACGTGCGCGGCGCGCTCAACAACGGCGTCACAGCCGCCGAGATGCGCGAGGTCTTCCTCCACACCATCGCCTATTGCGGGTTCCCAGCGGCGATCGACAGCTTCCGGGTCGCCAAGGAAGTCCTCGACGAGGCGAAGAAGCCGGCATAGCGGCAGGGGGCGCAGCCCCCGCGAGCGCCATAAAAGCCCTGGCTCTGCTCGCGCGCCCGCTCGCGGGGCTTCGCTCAGCCGCTCAGCCGCTGATCACAATCTGGAAGCCAAGCCAGGCGGCGAGGCCGATCGCCAGCACGGTGGTGATCCAGAGCAGGCGGCGCAGCACGCGGCCGACCGCGCGGTCGACGTCACGGTCGAGATCGTGCAGCGATATCGATTCGGTCAAGTGATCCTGCAGCCGCTCGCCGAGCGGCCGGCCCTGGGCGTCGCGCGACGTCCGCTCGAGCTCGGCGGCCAGGCGACGGCGCAGCAGCTCGCCGCGCGCCATGAACCGGCGCGTGCCCTCGCCCGGCGCCAGCGGCGGCCGCGGCGGCGTGTCGCGGGTGGGTGCTTCGGGAGCCGGCGGCGCGACGGCCTCGCGCGCCGCCGGCGCGGGTGCCGGCGCCTCGCGCAGCGGGCGCGGCGGCGGTT
>JACQAI010000334.1 GCA_016195115.1 Pseudomonadota bacterium | reverse complement strand
TTCCGGAAGATGAGCATCCCCGGCGGCATCGACTGCCCGGGCGCGGAGCTGGTGCATCGGGCCTTCGGTCTCGTGCGCTCGCCCGATACGCTGGTCGTCGTCAATTGCGCCGGCCGCACCCGCAGCATCATCGGCGCCCAGTCGCTGATCAATGCCGGGTTGCCGAACAAGGTGGTCGCGCTCAAGAACGGCACCATGGGCTGGCACCTCGCCGGCTTCCAGGTCGCGCGCGGCGCCACCCAGCACGCGCCCGAGCCGACCCAAGCCGGCATCGCCAAGGCCAAGGCGGCGACCGCGCAGGTCGCCAAGCGCTTCGGCGTCAAGTTCATCGACAAGGCCGGGGTCGAGCGCTTCAAGGCCGAGCGCGACCAGCGCTCGCTCTATCTGATCGACGTGCGCTCGCCCGAGGAGTACCAGCGCGGCCACGTCGCCGGCACGCGCCATGCTGCCGGCGGCCAGCTCGTGCAGTCGACCGACGCTTATGTCGGCACGCGCCATTCGCGCATCGTGCTCTACGACGATCACGGCGTGCGCGCGATCATGACCGCGCACTGGCTGATCCAGATGGACTGGAACGAGGTCTACGTGCTGACCGACGCGCTCGCCGGCGAGACGCTGGTGCCGGGCCCCGAGCCCGTGACGGTGCCGGGGCTCGACCAGATCAAGGCCGAGACGATCGCGCCGGCCGCGCTGAAGAGTGCCCTCGACGCCAAGCAAGCCGTCGTGGTCGATCTCGACAACAGCCTGGCCTACCGCGCCGGCCACATCCCCGGCGCCTGGTTCGCGATCCGCTCGCGCTTCGCGACGGGCGTGAAGCAGCTGCCGGCGGCGCCGACCCTGGTGCTGACCTCGCCCGACGGCAAGTTGGCGATCTTGGCGGCCGCAGAGGCGGCCGCGGCGTCGGGCCGCGCCGTCAAGGTGCTGGCCGGCGGCACCGCTTCGTGGCGCGCGGCGGGTTACGACATCGAGACCGGCGACACCCACCACGCCGACACGCCCGACGACGCCTGGTACCGGCCCTACGACCGCAAGGCCGGCGTCGAGGCCGCGATGAAGGACTATCTCAGCTGGGAGCTCGACCTGGTCGCCCAGATCGAGCGCGACGGCGACGCGAGGTTCAAGACCGCACCGCGGGCGTAATGAGCTGGATCAGCTCAAGCCGCATCGACCTCGGCGCGGACTCGGGCGCCGTGCTCCTGCTCGGCTTTCCAGAGGTCGTAGGCCTGTTGCATCGCGAGCCAGATTCGGGCGCCCGTGCCAAGAGCGCGTCCGATCCGGAGCGCCGTCTCCGGACTGATCGCGCGGCGCCCGGCGACGATCTCCTGGATGCGCTGCGGTGGTACGCGCAATTTCAACCCGAAGGCCGTCGCGCTCAGTCCGCGCACCTCCAACTCCTCCTTCAAGATCCTGCCGGGGTGGACGCCGTGAAACGCCATCGTCTCGCCCGTTGCCGCCTTCTTCACGCCGGTTCTCCTCAGTGATAGTCGACGATGTCGACGCCGTAGGCGTCGCCGTCGCGAAACGTGAACACGAGCCGCCACGGCCCATTGATCGTCATCGCCCATTCGCCACGCCGGTCGCCGCGGAGCTTGTGCAGGCCGATCGACCCCAGAGCGGGGATCTGCTCGAGGCGGCTCACCGCGTCGAGCAATTGCAGCCGCGCCAAGGCCTTCTCCCGGTCCAGCCCGCGGTACTTGCCGACACCTGATTTAGCGAACCGCTGCGCCCTGCTGGTCTTCCAGCCCCGGATCATGGTCTAACGTGCCACGCGCCGCGTGGCGGGTCAACCATTGCGGCCCTGGAATGGGCGGATTGTCTAAGCGGTTGACCAATCCGCGCGGAGGGTCGACGGCGTGCCCAAGGGGCGGGAGAGGGAGGAGGCCCACGCGAAGCGTGGGGGGGTGAGGGCCGCTTCAGCTATCCGACCGGCAGCGCCCACAGCCGCAGCGCGTCGGCGACGCCGCGCAGCGCGTGCGGGCCGCAGTCGACCAGGCCGGCGGCGGCGCAGCCGGCGTCGTCGCGGTGGAGCGCCAGCGCGACCGGATCGGCGAGCAGCACCGGATGGCCGAGCCGCTTGGTCAAGGTTTCGATGCGCGCGGTCTCATTGACGACACCGCCGACCAGGCCGAAGGCGAGGCGCTCGTCGGTGCCAACATTGCCGAAGATGACGTCGCCGAGATGCAGCCCCAGGCCGAATGCGAGCGGACCGCCGACGGCGGGATCCACGCGCTTCAGGTCGGCCAGCCGGCGATGGGCGTCGCTGGCCGCACGGCACGCCGCGGCGCACGCCGCGGGCGCCGAGTCGCCGACCGGGAACATGCCGAGCACGGCGTCGCCGATGATCTCCAGCACCTGGCCGCCGTTGTCCAGGATGGCGCCCGCGGCGCAATCGAAATAGGCGTTTAGCAGAACGAGGAAGTCCTCGGTCGACAGGGCATCGGCGAGCGCCGTCGAGTTGCGCAGGTCGCTGTACCAGATCACCGCGCGGAGGCGCTCGCCCGCGCCGCGCTTGATCGCGCCGTCGAGGATGCGATTGCCGACCAGCGGGCCGTGAAACGTATGCAGTGCGGTGCGCGCGATCTGGTCCTTGATGAAGCCCTTGAGCGTCAGGCCGAGCGGCTGGACGATCCAGCGCAGCGCTGCCAGCGCGGCATCCGTGAAACCGTCGGGCGCGCGCGTCGTCCACGAGCTCGCCATGGCGCTGCCGCCGCGACCGTCGGTGCTCGTGGCGTCGAAGCGCGTCAGGAATGCGACGTAGTCGGTCGCGCCCGCCGCGGCGAGCTCGTCGAGGATCGGGAAGCCGTGGCTCGCGCCGCGGCGCAGGCGGCGCCGGAACTCGGCGGCGCGGTCCTGGATCATCCGGTAGTACGGCGTCGTCTCGAAGCGCCCGAGGCTGGCGTCGTCGCTGCGGCCGCGCGTCAGCACGGCGCCGGCCTCCGGGGTCCAGGTGACCAGGAGGAAGTCGAACAGCGGATGCAGCATGCGGAAGCCGAGCTGGATGCGCGCGAGCGGAATGCCGGCGGCGATCAGCCGATCGGCCAGCCCGGCGAGCGTCTCGTCGAGCTGTCGATCCTCGAGACCCGACCGCACCACCCACTCGGCCGCCGCCAGCAGCGGGCCCGACGCCGCCGGCGGCGCGATGACGCGTTCGTCCATGCTCACCCTCTACAATGAATGGCACGACCGCGCCACCGGCCGAGGATCGGGCAGGGCACGTTGCCCCCATCCGGGCTTGGGGGGATACTCGCCCAAGCCGTTGTGTGGGGAGGCAACCATGACGCGAATTTCGAGTCGTCGCCGCTTTCTGGCCGGGGCCGCCGCGAGCGCGGGGCTGGCGCCCCTGATGCTGACCTCGAAGACGCTGGCGCAGACCCGCACGCTCTACGTCAACACCTGGGGCGGCAGCTGGACGGCGGCCGAGGAGGCCGCCTTCTTCAAGCCGTTCAGCGCCGAGACCGGCGCGCGCGTCCGCACCGTGTCGCCGGTGTCGTACGCCAAGCTGAAAGCCCAGGTGCAGTCCGGCAGCTACGAATGGGACGTCACCGCGATCACCGCGGGCGAGTGGCTGCGCGCCGAGCGCGAGGGCCTGGCCGAGCCGATCGACTGGGCAATCGTGAAGAAGGACAAGCTGCCGCCCGATACGGTGTTCGCCAACGGCATCCACTACTGCGCGCTCGGCACCAACCTGTGCTACCGCACCGACAAGTTCCCCAACGGCGGCCCGAAATCGTGGGCGGATTTCTGGGACGTCAAGAAGTTCCCGGGCAACCGCAGCCTTTACAACAGCTGGTCGCGCGCGCTGCCGGCGGCGCTGATCGCCGACGGCGTGCCGCTCGACAAGCTCTACCCGCTCGACGTCGATCGCGGCTTCAAGAAGCTGGGCGAGATCAAGCCGCACATCAAGGTGTGGTGGACCCAGGGCAACCAGTCCCAACAGCTGATCCGCGACGGCGAGGTCGACATGATGTCGATCTGGAACGCGCGCGGCAGCGAGCTCAAGGCCCAGGGCGTGCCGGTCGAGGTGGTGTGGGCCGGCGCCACCATCACGATGACGACCTGGGGCGTCGCCAAGAACGCGCCGAACAAGAGCCTGGCCTGGGAGTTCATCCAATTTGCGGTGCAAGCGGCTCCGCAGGCCGAGTTCTGCAAGCGGCTCTACTACGGCCCGACCAATCCCAAGGCGTTCGAGTTCATCCCCCAGGAGGCCGCGCGCCAGATGCCGACCTACCCGGCCAACGAGAAGGTCGCGGTGCGGCCCGATCCGGTGTGGGAGGCCGACAACGCTGCGCCGCTTCAGGAGCGCTTCACCCAGTGGCTAGCCTCGTAGAGGCCGAGCCGGCGGGGCGAGATCAGGCGCCAGGGCGGGGGCTGGGC
>JACQAI010000333.1 GCA_016195115.1 Pseudomonadota bacterium | reverse complement strand
CGAGGGTTTGACAGCGCCGATGGTGCCATCACCCTCGTCGCCTCCCCATAGCATCTGGATCCCGGCTTTCGCCGGGATGACGGTTTGTTTTGGGATCGGGTCAACTCGAACGCATCGCGCGCTAGTGCGCGATAGCCGCGACCGCGTCGGCCAGCCGTCGGTAGTCGGCGGGCTCGTTGTAGATCTGCGCCGAGATGCGCAGCCACAGCGCCTCGCCGATCGCCCACACCGGGACCTCGACGCCGTGGTCGTCGATCAGCCGGTCGTGCACGCGCAGCGCCGCCTCGGGGGTCGCGGCGTCCGCGAAGGGCAGCCGCACGGTCGCCATCGATCCGAGCATCGACGGCGGCACCGCCGGCCCGGTGCCCCAGCGCGTCGCGAGCTCGGCCGCCATGGCGGCGGCAAGCCGACAATTGTGCGTGCGCAACGCCTCGGAGTCGTGGCTGCGGTGGAACGCGATGCCGTCCGGGACCGCCAGCCAGGCGGTGAAGTCGCGCGTGCCCGGCCAATCGAACGCGGCGTGCAGGCCGTTGTCGACGCCGTGCGAGATCACCAGCGGGTGGACGCCGTCGCGCCGATCGCGCCGGGCGTGGAGGAACGCCGCGCCCTTGGGCGCGAACAGCCACTTGTGACAATTGCCGGTGTACCAATCGGCGCCCAGGTCGTCGAGCGCGAGCGCCAGCATGCCGGGCGCATGCGCGCCGTCGACCAGCACCGGCACGCCGGCGCCGCGGCACGCCTCGATCAAGGCGGCGATCGGCATGACGCACGCCGTCGCCGAGGTCACGTGGTCGAGGATGGCGAGCCGGGTGCGCGGCGTCAGCGCCGCGGCGACCGCGTCGCAGATCGCCGCGGGCCCGCGGATCGGCAAGGGTAGCGCTACCGTGACGAGCCTCGCGCCGGTGCGCGCGGCGGTGTAGCGCGCGGCGTTGAGCACCGCCGGATAGCCGAGCGCGGTCGCGAGGATCTCGTCGCCGGGCCCGAACGGGAGCGAGCGCAACACGCTGTTGACGCCGGCGCTGGCGTTCTCGACGAAGACGAGGCCGGCCGGATCGGCGCCGAGGAAATCGCCAAGCGCGGCGCGCGCCGCGTCGAGCGCGCGCGGCAGCAGGCGGCCCATGAAGTGCACCGGCTGACGCTCCATGGTGGCGCGCCAGCGGTCCTGCGCCGCTAGCACGGCACGCGGTGTCGCGCCGAACGAGCCGTGGTTGAGGAAGGCGACCGCCTCGTCGAGGCAGAATTCCGCGCGCGCCGCGCGCCCGAACCGGTTGTTCAAGTCGGGTTGTTCAAGTGATGGGGCGGGCGCGGCGTGCGGCTAGAACGACGACAGGCCGGCGCTGCGCGCCGCGAGCGCCGCCTCGGTGCGGTTGCGCGCGCTCAGCGCCTTGAGCACGGCGTTGACATGCACGCGCACCGTGCCCTCGGCGAGGTTGAGCGTGCGCGCGATCTCCTTGTTGGGCTTGCCCTCGGCGAGCAGGCGCAGCACGTCGATCTGGCGCTCGGTCAGGAGCGAGCGGATGCGCGCCGAGGTCGCCGCGTCGGTGCGGCTGAGCGAGCCCGGGATCGAGACGTCGAGGGCGAGCGGCCGGACGTAGACGCCGCCGACCATGACGAGCTGCAGCGCCGACAGCATGATCTGACCGCGCACCGATTTCGGAATGTAGCCGCTGGCGCCGGCCTCGAGCGCGGCGCGCACGTCGTGCTGGTCCTCCGAGGCGGTGATCACCACGACCGGCGTGCCGGGCGCGATCGCCTTGACCTTGGCCAGGCTCGCCGGGCTCTCCATGCCCGGCATCGCCAGATCGACGATGATGAGGTCGACCCGCTTGGAGCGCTCGAGCAGGCTGATCGCCTCCTGGAGCGTGCCGGCCTCCATCACGGCGACATCGTCGGCCAGGGTCGAGAGGACATGCCGCAGACCGTCGCGAAACAACGAATGGTCATCCGCAATCAGTATCTGCATGGGCATGCTCCGATCGAGAGAGACGGCGTTCGCGGACCCCGCGTCTGTCGCCGTGGGGTCGGCGCCCGGTCGACGATCTGCTGTGCCGTGCTCATTCCATAAGCCCAGCGCGGGCGGGTCCGAAGGTCGCGTGAACTCCTGCATTACAACCACCGCGATCCGTAGACAATCTCGCATAGAAAACGCGACAGAGCCAGCTTCGTTGCGGCGGCGAATCGGGATTTCGCGGATAATCTATTTGGACTGCACCCCTGTCGTGAGACAGGAAATCAGGGACAGGTTGCGATGGACGATGGCAGGGGCTGCTGCGCAGCAGCCCCTGCCATCGTCAGGCTTGCCTCGAACTCCACGGGCGACCGGTAGGCGAGCGCCGAGTGTAGCCTTTGGCCATTATAGACCTGGTCGATGAAGGTGCCGATCGAACGGCGTGCCGCCGCAAGATCGCGGTAGGCGCGACCATCGACCTCCTCTTGCTTCAGGGTCTTCATGAAGCTCTCCGCCATGGCGTTGTCGTAGGGACAGCCGGCCCGGCTCATGCTCGGCTGGATGCCGGTGGCTTCGAGACGGCCGATATAGTCGCCGCAGGCATACTGCACGCCGCGATCGGAGTGATGCACCAGCCCGCCCGGCGCGATCTCGCGATCGGCGAGCGCCATGTCGAGCGCCTCGAGCGCAAGGCTCGCCTGCAGATGCGTCGCCATCGCCCAGCCAACCGCCCGGCGACTGAACGCATCGAGCACGATGGCGAGATAGGCGAACTCCTCGTCGAGCCGCACGTAAGTGATATCGGCCACCCAGAGCTGGTTCGGCGCCATCGGCTCGAGGCGCCACGCGAGATTGGGATAGACGCGCCAGCCGTGCTTGGAATCGGTGGTCGGCGGCACGAAGGCGCGGCGTCTCAGGCAGAGCAGGTTGTCCTCGCGCATCAGCCGCAGCACGCGCTTCTTGTTGACCCGCCAGCCCTCGCGACGCAGCAACGCCGTGATGCGCCGATGGCCGTAGTGCCGATGGCCGAGCGCCAGGCGCTGCACCGTGTCCCTGACCTCGGTCTCCTCCTGGCGCGGCGCCGAGGCCTGCCAAGACCGGTAGTAGCCGGCCCGGCTGACGCCGGCCAGCGCGCACATCCGATCGACCGGGAGCGCGTCCCTGCCGATCGTGCCCTGCGGTCGCGTCATCGCTTGGATGAGTGCGTAGACGCCGTCGCGCCAGACCCGTCGTTCGGCCGGCGTGACGCCTTGACTTGCCGCAAGGCTCGCTTGAAAAAATCCAGATCCAACTGCTGCTGCCCGACCTTGCGCTCGAGCTCGGCGATGCGCGCCCGCGCCGCCGACAGCTGGTCAGCCGGTGCCGGCGCGCGCGACACCGCGGAGGCGGCAGCTGCCGCCTCCGCGGCAAGCACAGCCTTCCGCGGCCGGCCTGTGATAAGGGGACACAATACTTAATTCAAGCCGCTGGCGTTGATCAGCGCCACCACCGGCGCGAAGTCGGAATTGTTGTAAATGCCGATGAATGTGGAGCGCTCGAACTTGCGCCGCGGCCCCTCGGGCGGCGCCACTTCGGGCGGATCCGAGTCCTCGGCTAAAATCGGCGCCCGGGGTGCGGCCGCGACGGCGTTCGCTGCGGGTCGCCACCCGATTGACAAAAGGGTAATGAGAACATATCATGAACATTTGCGTTTACCAGACGGCGGCGACCATGGACGATCTCGATCAGGCGGCGCCGACCCGCGGCGCCCGCGGGCGCTGGGCGCCCGGGCGGTCCGGCAATCCGGCGGGCAAGAAGCCCGGCACGCCGAACCGCGCGACCCGGCTGCGCGCGCTCTTGGCCGACGGCGACGACGCGCTCGCGGCGCAGGTCCTGATGGACAAGGTGCGCGCCGGCGACGGCGTCGCGGCGCGCTTCGTGCTCGACCGGCTGTTCCCCAAGCCGCGCGACCGCGACATCGACTTGGCGCTGCCGCCGCCCGAGGCCGGCACCACCCTGGTCGAGATGCTCGATCGCGTGCTGTGGCTGATGGCGGCCGGCGAGGTCAATATCGACGAGGCGAGCCGCATGGCGCGCCTGATCGTGCAGCGGCGCAACGAGTTCGGCGCCGCGACGCCGGCGTCCGACCGCCCGGCGCAGCCCGTCGCGGCTCCCGCCGCCGGCGCCGTGTCACCTGCATTCGACCTGCAAACGGCAGGCGAAGACGCGGCCGACCCCGGCGCGCCTGCCGCTTCGCCGCCGCTCAATCGCCACGAACGCCGCCGCGCCGCCGCCTTGCAGCGGATGGCACGCGCCGCCACGGCGGCCCCGCTCACCGCGGTCGCCTGACGCCACGCAAGCGCGCAAGCCGACGAGGTCGCGTCTATATCAGGGCGATCGCCGAGATCTGCCGGCCGTAGTCGGGCTCGTGGTTGAGGCAGCTGCGCCGATAGCTGAACCAGCGCGCCGGATCGTCGAGCGTGTCGAGCCCGAGCGTCGTCACCTGCGCGAGGCCGAGCCCGGCAACCCGCGCCGCCAGATAGCCGGGCAGATCGAACTGGCGTTTGTCGGCCGTGCGGCCGGGCGCGAAGAAGCATGCGTTGGCGCCGTCGGCCTCGACGAAACGTGCGGCGAACTCGGCGCCGACCTCGTAGCTCGGCTGCGCGATGCTCGGTCCGATCGCGGCGACGATGCGGCGGCGCTCCGCGCCCTCGGCCTCCATCGCCGCGACGGTCGCCTCGACGACGCCGGCGAGCGCGCCCTTCCAGCCGGCGTGCGCGGCGCCGATCACGCGCGCCGCGGGGTCGGCGAGCAGCACCGGCGCGCAATCGGCGGCGAGGATGCCGAGCCCGATGCCCGGCGTGCGCGTCACCAGCGCGTCGGCGCGCGGCGCCGCCTCGGGGGCCCACGGCGCGGTGACGCGCGCCACCGTGGTGCCGTGCACCTGATAGACGGTGACCAGGCCGGCGCCGGCACAGCCGAGCGCGCGCGCGGCGCGCGCGCGGTTCTCGGCGACCGCGTCGCGCGCGTCGTCGGAGCCGAAGCCGCAGTTGAGCGAGGCGTAGAGGCCGGCGCTGACGCCGCCCTGACGGCCTAAGAAGCCGTGGTCGATCCCGGCGAGCGACGCCAGCGCGGGGGTCGTGACGCTCGGCGGCGTCATGGCTCGAACCCCGGCAGCGG
>JACQAI010000287.1 GCA_016195115.1 Pseudomonadota bacterium | reverse complement strand
CGCGGCGGGCGCGCGCGCCGATGCCGCCGAGGCGGTGCTGCAAGGGCTCGACAAGGTGACCGCGCGGGTCTCGACCTTCGCCGCGCCGATCGGCCTGCCGGTGCGCTTCGGCACGCTCGATATCGTCGCCGACACCTGCGTCAAGAAGCCGCCCGAGGAGCCGCCCGAGACCGCGGCGTTCCTCGACATCTACGAGCACAAGAGCGATCAGGCGCCGCAGAAGATCTTCTCCGGCTGGATGTTCGCGTCGTCGCCCGGGCTCAATCCGCTCGAGCACCCGGTCTACGACGTCTGGCTCAAGGACTGCCGGTAGAGTGTGATTGGGGCAGATTGAATCATCATCCACTCTCCCGTCATCCCGGCGAAAGCCGGGATCCAGGAGACCAGATACCAACACCGGGCTTGTGATTCTGGATCCCGGCGTTCGCCGGGATGACGTCATTGCGAGGAGCGCAGCGACGAAGCAATCCAGCGGCTCAAGGCCTGGATTGCTTCGCCGTGCTCGCAGTGACGCTGTTATGATTGATCCGATGAAGACCACGCAATCGACCGCGGCGATGCGGCATCGGCAGACGCTCAAAGCCTTGGCGGATGTGGATGCGGGGCGGGTGGTCGACCATCAGGCGATCAAGGCGTGGACCGCTGGCCTGTCTGGCGCCAAGAAGCGGTCGCCGCCGCTCAAGCGCGCGCGCTGATGAACGGCGCGGGCACGGGGGCCTCGCCGAGCGCCTGGCGCAGCGCCGCCCAGTGCATCGCCTCGGCGCCCAGGATGCTGGCCGCGGCCTTGGCGAGCTCGCCATCGGCGAACTGCGGCACGGCGTTCAGGTAGGCGGTCGCGGCGCTCTGCTCGAGCGACGCGGCGAACGCCACGACGTCGCGCTCGGTGGCGAGACGCGGCAGCGGGAAACCGTATTGCTGCGCCGTCTTGGGCGCGACCGGACGGCCGCCGAGCTTGCGCACGGTGGTGTCGAGCAGCTGGGCATGGGCGCGATGGTCGGTCTGGAACGCCACCGCGACCGCCAGGGTCGCGGGGCTCAGCAGCCGGCTGTCGGCGCCGACCTGGTAGGCGGCGATCGCCTGGTATTCGAGGTCGAGCGCGGTGTTGAGGATGGCGGCGTCGCCGCCCGGTGCCGCCGGGCCCTTGGCCGACGCCGCCATGGTCTGGCAGCCGGCGAGCAGCGCCAGCGCGCCGGCCGACAGCACGCCGGTGCCGGCGCCGCGCAGGAGTTGGCGCCGTGTCGCGCCGGATTGGTTAATCGTCATCTGTGCCCTCGGGTTTTTGGTGTGTGGGGCCTTGTACGCGGGCTTGGGGCGATTGGATCTCGGCCGGCGGATGCGCGGATCGAACCGGCCCGCCGGCTTACTCGATCACCTCGTCGGCGCGCAGCAGAATGCTCGGTGGGATCGTCAAGCCGAGCGCGCGGGCGGCCGCCAGATTGAGCACCAGATCGAACCGGGTGGGCTGCTCGATCGGGAGGTCGGCGGGCTTGGCGCCTTTCAGGATCCGATCGACATAGACGGCGCCGCGCCGATAAAGATCCTCGGCGCTCGCGCCGTACGACACGAGACCGCCCGCCAGCACGTTCTCCCTGGAGACATACATCGCCGGCAGCCGCGTTTGGACGGCCAACGCGGCGACCCGCGCACGATGGATCAGCAGCAGCGCGTCGCCGGTGACCATGAGGACGTCGGACCGGTCCTTGCTCAATACGTCGAAGCCGCGCTCCAGCTCGTCCAGGCTGCGCACCTCGAGCGGCTGCACCGTCACGCCGAACGCCGCGGCGGCACGCTCGGCATCCTGCAGCGCCAGCCGGTTCGACGCGTTGGTCGGATTCCACACGAAGGCAAGGCGCGCGAAGCCAGGCAGCATCTCGCGAAGTAGCTGCAGCCGCTTCGACATCACCTCGGGGTCGATGTTCGCATTGCCCGTGATGTTGCCGCCGGGATGAGCGAGGCTCGGCACCAGGCCGGCCCGCAATGGATCGCCGATGCCCATCATGACGATCGGAATCGTCGCCGTGGCGCGTTTGGCGGCCTCCGCTCCCGGTGTCCGTGCGGTCACGATGACGTCGACCGGCAGCCGCGCCAGCTCGACCGCGAGCGCCGCCAGCCGCTCGCTGTTGCCCTCCGCCGGCCGATAGACCAGCTCGATGGTGCGGCCGTCCCGATAGCCGAGCTCGTCGAGGCGCTGGAGAAACGCGTTGCCCCAGTAGGGCGCGTAGTCGAGCAATCCGATTCGCGGCTTCGGCCTCGTCGGTTGAGCGCGGCCGGCCAACGGCACGACGAGGCCGCACAGTCCGGCGCCGATGATTGCGCGCCGCCTCACTCGATCACCATTGTCGCGCGCGCCAGCAGGGCCGGCGGGATGGTCAGGCCGAGCGTCGTCGCGGTCGCCTGGTTGATCGCCAGATCGAACTCGCTGGGCTGCTCGAACGGCAGGTCGGCGGGCTTGGCGCCGCGCAGGATCTTGTCGACATAGACCGCGCCGCGGCGCGCGACGTGGTCGCTGCTCGCGCCGTAGGTCAGCAGCACGCCGGCATCCGCGAGCTCGGCAAGATTGCCGATCGTCGGCACGCCGCCGCGCCGCGCCGCCTGGCCGAGGCGCCCGACTTGCTCGCGCGTGAATGGCGCCGACACCAGCGAGACCGCGTCGAAGCGCTGCGCCGCGATCGCGGCGAACACGTCCGGAATGTCGTTGCCGTAGTCCGTGGAAAACCATTGGTAGGTGAAGCCATGCGCGGCGGCCGCGCGCTCGAGCAGTTGATCGATGGTTTTCTCGTAGATCGAGTCGCGTCCCACGCGCGGCGCCACGACGGCGAGCCGGGCAAAGCGCGGCACCAGCTCCCTCAGGAGCTCGATGCGCTTCGACTCGACCTCGAACAGGATCGACACCAGCCCGGTCATGTTGCCGCCCGGCCGCGCCAGGCTGTCGACCAGCCCCTGATCGACCGGATCGGCGACCCCGAGCATCACGATCGGGATGGTCGCGGTCAGGGCCTTGAACGGCCGAGCCGCGAGCAGCGTGCGGCCGACCAGAAGGTCGGGGTGACGGGCGATCAGCGCGGCGGCGAGCGGCGCCGCTTGGTCGAAGCGACCGTTCGCCGAGGCGCAGTCGAACGCGATCGTGCGGCCGTCGACCCAGCCGAGCCGGGCCAAGCTCTCGACCAGCGGCGCCGGCGTCGGGCAGTCCTCCGCGATCAGCAGCACGCCGAGGCGGCGCGGTTGCTGCACCGTCTGCGCGCTCGCCGCCGCGGCGACGAGGGTGCCGGCCAGCAGCAGCACAAG
>JACQAI010000286.1 GCA_016195115.1 Pseudomonadota bacterium | reverse complement strand
GGTGCGGATCATCGGGGGCCTCCTGGTGGTTGTTGTCGTTCAGGCGCCCAGGAACAGGCGCTGGATGTCGGGATCGGCGGCCAACGCGGCGGCGGGGCCGCTGCGGCTGTTGCGGCCGTCGACCAGGATGTAGGCGCGGGTCGCGATCGCCAACGCCTCGCGGGCGTTCTGCTCGACCATGACGATCGACACGCCCTCGCGATTGATCGCCTGGATACTCTCGAACAGGCGCTCGGCGGCGATCGGCGACAAACCGGCCGACGGCTCGTCGAGCAAGAGCACGGTGGGATCAACCATCAGGGCCATCGCCATGGCGAGGATCTGGCGCTCGCCGCCGGACAAGGCTCGTGCCACCTGGCGCCGCTTGCGCGCCAGGACATCAAATCGCGCGAACACGGCGTCGATGCGCCGGCGCGCGCCCCCGGGATCGGCGAAGCCGCCCATCTCGAGGTTCTCGCGCACCGACATCGAGGGGAAGATGTTGTTCTCCTGCGGCACGTAGGCGAGGCCGCGCCGGCAGATGTCGCGCGGCGCGTGGCCGCCGATCGGCTCGCCGTTGAGCGCGATGGTGCCGCGGCTCGGCCGCAGCAGGCCGGCGATCGCCTTGAGCAGGGTCGACTTGCCGGCGCCGTTGGGGCCGATCACGCCGACGATCTCGCCGGCGCCGACGTCGAACCCCACGCCCTTCAGGATCTCGTCGGTCGGGCTGTAGCCGACGATCAGGTCGGCGACCGTCAGGACGCCCATTTGCGCCGTCCCATATAGGCTTCCTGGACCGCGGGATCGCGCGCCACCTCGGCGAACGACCCCGCGGCGAGGTTGCGGCCCTCGGCCAGCACGACGACGCGGTCGCACAGTCCGGCCACCGTATCCATGTGATGCTCGATCAGCAGGATCGTGATGCCGTCGGCGACCAGGGTGCGCAGATGGCGCTCGATCTCCTTGGCCAAGGTCGGGTTGACGCCGGCCACCGGCTCGTCGAGCAGCATCAACTTCGGCTCCGCCATCAAGGCGCGGCCGATCTCCAACAACTTCTTTTGGCCGCCCGACAGCTCGGCGGCCGGGTTGTTGATCACGCCGAGCAGATTGAGCCGCCGGGCGATCGCGAAGGCCCGCGTGCGCAGCGCGTCCTCCTGGCGCGCCACGGCGCGTCGCCGCAACAGCGCGGTCAGCGGCCGCTCGCCGGTCTGTTCGCGGCCGTACAGCACCAGGTTCTCGAGCACGGTGAGCTGGGGGAAGCCGCGCGCGATCTGGAACGTGCGCACCAGGCCGGCGCGGGTGACGCGGTCGGGCCGCCAGCCGGTGACGTCGCGGTCGTTGAAGCGCACCGTGCCGCGGTCCGGCGGCACGAACCCGGAGACGCAATTGAACAAGGTCGTCTTGCCGGCGCCGTTGGGTCCGATCAGGCCGGTGATCCCACCGGCCTCGACCGTGAGATCGACGCCGCCCAGCGCCTGGACGCCATAGTAACTACGCGCGAGCCCGCGCACCTCAAGCAGCGGCACGGCGGCGCCTCAGCTCGGTCAACGCAATGTCGGACATGTGCTCGATGGTCGCGATCGTCGCCAGCCGGGCCGATTGACCGATGGGATACGGTATGCCAGATCGCTGGTAACGCAAACCTGCCGATTGCTGGAAGGGGAGGGCGAACGAGATGCCGGAGCGGCGCGTCGTGGTGGTCGGCGCCGACATCGTCGGCCTCAACGTCGCCCTGGCGCTGCGCCGGCGCGGTCATGCCGTGACCGTGCTCGATGCGCGTGGACCCGGGCTTGGGACGTCGTACGGTAACGCCGGTTGTATTGCGGTCGCCGAGATCACGCCGATCTCGATGCCTGGGCTGATCCGCGACGTCCCCAAGATGCTGCTCGACCCCTTGGGACCGCTGGCGATCCGGTGGCGCTACGTGCCGCGCCTGCTGCCGTGGCTGTGGCGGTTCTGGCTCGCCGGCACGCCGGCCCGGGTCGAGGCGGCGACGCGGGCGCTCGGCGCGCTGGTCGGCCGCGCCTGGACCGACTGGGACGACGTGATCGCCGACGCGCGGCTCGGCGACCTGTTCGTGCGCAACGGCGCGCTGTTCGTCTACGAGACCGAAGCCGGCGTGCGCGCCGCCGAGCCGGAATGGGATCTGCGCCGGCGTCACGGCGTGCGCCTCGAGCCGATCGACGCTGCCGCGATCCGCACGCTCGAGCCGGCGTTGGCGCCGCGCTTCACACGTGGCTATTTCGTGCCCGACTGGGGCCACGTCGTCGATCCCTATGGCGTGGCAACCCGGCTGGCCGAGCATCTGCGCGACCGCGGCGGCGAGATCCGCGTCGCCGACGTGCGCGACCTTGCCTTCGTCGGCGGTCGGCCGGGCGCGGTTGTCGTCAATGACGGCAGCGCGGTGCCGTTCGACGTGCTGGCGGTGTGCGCCGGCGCCTGGTCGGGCCCGCTGTGCCGGCGGCTCGGCCACGCCGTGCCGCTCGACACCGAGCGCGGCTACAACACGACCTTGCCGAACCCGGGGGTTATGCTGTCGCGACCGGTGTGCCCGGCCGAGGGCAACTTCGTCATGACGCCGATGGCGGGCGGCCTGCGCATCGGCGGCGCGGTCGAGCTCGCCGGGCTCGCGGCGCG
>JACQAI010000005.1 GCA_016195115.1 Pseudomonadota bacterium | reverse complement strand
GCCGACCTGGGTGACCTCGATGATGCCGCCGGGCACGTCGACGCGCGGCACGGTTCCTCCTCGTGTTTCGCTCACCGTAGTTCTCGGGCCAGGAATCGCAAGGTCGCACGACCCCCCCCCCTCCCCTCCCTCCCCCTCAAGGGGGGAGGGGGTAGAATGAGCAAGCGGCACCACCTCCCTCTGCACAGCGCGACACCCTCCCCCCTTGAGGGGGAGGGAGGGGAGGGGGGTGAGACACACAGGGGGAATTCGCATGGCTGATGACACAAAACCGCTGGCCGGCAAGGTCGCGCTGGTGACCGGATCGGTGCGGCGCATCGGCCGGGCGACCGCGCTGGCGGCGGCGCGCGACGGCGCCGCGGTGGTCGTCCATGCGCGCGACTCCAAGGACGAGGCTGCAGCGACCGCCACCGAGATCAAGGCGCTCGGCGCCGATACTCTGGTGTGCCTGGCCGACATCACCGACGAGACCGCCGTGCGCGGCATGGTTTCGACGATCCGCGAGCGCTTCGGACGGCTCGACGTTCTGGTCAACAATGCCGGCATCCGCGCCCAGGTGCCGTTCGCCGAGATGACCTTGGCGCAATGGCGCGCCATGCTGACCGTGATCCTCGACGGCGCTTTCCTGGTCACCTCGGCATGCCTGCCCCTGATGAAGGCGAGCGGGCAGGGCGGCGTGATCGTCAATATCGGTGGTGGCAGCGCCCATGTCGGCGCGCTGCACCGCGCCCACGTCGTCACCGCCAAAGCGGGATTGGTCGGCTTCACGCGCGCGCTCGCGACCGAGCTGGCGCCCGACGGCATCACGGTCAACTGCGTCGCGCCCGGCCGCATCGGCGGTCAGCGCAGCAAGACCGCCGGCGCCGCACCGCCTGATCATGGCGGCGCCGAGGAGCTGGTCACGCGCGAGGGTCGGCCCGAGGACGTCGCCGCGATGATCCGGCCCCTGTGGCTGCCGACCGGCACCTACATGACCGGCCAGACCCTCCACGTCGACGGCGGTCGGTATTTGAGTTCTTAAGCGCGCAGAGCCGTCAGATCGACCGGGTCGTCGAACAGGCGCTGCGCGACCGCCAGCGCGGTCTCAATGCGATCGGCCGGCCAGTCGCCGAACGCAGCGTTGGCCTTGAACTTGGCCTCGATGGCCGCGCGGGAGAGCGGCTCATGCGCCCCGCCGCGGAAATGCGGCTGGCGCTCCTCGACGACGCGGCCGTCCTTGAGGCTGGCGCGGATGTGTCCGGTGAAATTGTCGGGGTAGGGGTTGTGGGGATCGACGACGTAGCGCACCTTGGCGGCAAGCGCGCGGGTGGCCGGGTCGTGCGCGCGCGCCTCGGTGAACGCGGCCAGGCCGCAATCGCCGGTCAGGAAGCCGGCGGCGACGCAGAACGGCGTCGAGAATTTTCCCGCGTAGGCATTGGGCACCGCCTGCTTGGCCGCCAGCGGCTCCCACAGCCGATGCACGGTGCCCTCGCCGACCTCGCAGACCATCTCGACGATGTCATCGGTCTGGATGCCGCGCGCCGCCAGGCGGATCGCGCAATCGATGTAGGGATGCGGCCCCTCGAACACCGTGCGTGGGCCCAGAAAACCTTGGCGCGCTAGCAGCGCCGCGCGGATACCGGCCTGCGCCGCCCAGCCGGGATGCAGCCGCTTGGTCCACGAGCCGTCGGTCAGGTACTCGATGATGCCGCTCGCCATGCTGCCCGCGATCCCCATGGCTTCGACCAGGTGGCGCGCCGGCAGCTTGAGGGCGGCGCCGACGCCGGCGGCGGCGCCGATCGCGCCGAACACGCAGGTCGGGTGGAAGCCGGCCTTGTGAACCGCGCGCGGCACCACCGTACTGAGCCGGCAGGTGACCTCGGCGCCGACCGCGAGGCCGACCAGCGTCTGGGCGCCATCGAGCTTGAAGCGCTCGGCAACGGCGAACAACGCCGGTGCGATCACGACGCCGGCATGCACCGGCCCGCCTTCGAACGTGTCGTCGAAATCCTCGCCGTGGGCGGCGGTGCCGTTGACCAGCGCGGCGCCGGCGCTGTCGGCGGTGCGCTTGTGGCCGATGATCGTGCAGCCGCCCTCGCCGTCGAGCCCGTCGAGCGCCGCCTGGATGTAATCGGTGCGGCGCGCCGAGAGGCACAGTCCGACGATGTCGATCACGATGTTTTCGGCGGTTGCGCGCATCGACGCCGGCAGCGCGCCGGGTGTGACGGACGTGATCGCGGCGGCCAGGGTTTCGGCGACCGTGGGTGACGACAGCGTGTCCATGGCGGCGTCCTCTCGTGTCAGCCCCGGCCCGGGCCGAAGCTCGGCAGGCTGTTGGCGACGCTGACGACGACGAAGGTGATGACCAGCATCGTCATGCCGAGCACCGCGATCTGGCCGAGGTCGCCGCCTTCGTTGAGGTCGTAGATCACCGTCGACAGCACCTTGGTGTCGGCGGTGAACAGCATGATGGCGGCCGACAGCTCGCGCATGGTCGCGATGAAGATGAAGCACCAGGTCGCGATCAGGCCGGAGCGCAGCAGCGGCGCGGTGACGTCCCGCAGCGCCTGCAGCCGGGTGGCGCCGAGGATGCGGCTGGCCTCCTCGAGCTCGGGATGGATGCCGTGGAAGGCGGCGCGCAGCTGCTGATACGCGCTGGGCAGCGACAGCGTGAGATAGGCGAGCAGCAGGATCCACAAGGTGCCGTAGAGCACGAACGGCGGCCGCGTATAGGCGAGGAACAGTCCGACGCCGAGCACGATGCCGGGGATCGCCACGGGCGCGGTGGCGAGGAAGCCGAGCGCGCGATGGCCCCGCACCGCTTGGCGCGCCGCCAGATAGCTGACCACGAGCGCGAGCGCGGTGCCGATGGTCGCGGCCAGCACGCACAGCAGGAAGGTGTTCTTGAGCGCGAGCTGGGTCGCCGAATAGGCGAACGCCGCGCGCACGTGCTCGAGGGTCAGCGCCGCCCAGTTCATCGGTCCGTAGGGCGTCTGCGAGAACGCCGCCTTGGCGAGCGCGGCGTAGGGCAGGAACACGGGCGCGCTGAGGATGCCGAAGCAGAAGAGCAGGGCAGGGATCTGCCAGAATCCGAGCCGGATGCGCCGCGGCTCGCCCGACTTGCCGCCGACCACCGTGAAGCCGCGCCGGCCGAGGATCCAGCTCTGCGCCCGCAGCAGCATGACGGTGACGATCAGCAGCGGCAGCGCCGCGGCGGCGGCCAGGCCGGGCTTGGGTGGGAACTGGAACAGCATCCAGATCTTGGTCGTCAGGGTGTGGAAGCCGGCCGGCATCGCCAAGATCGCGGGCGAGCCGAACAAGGTCATGGCCTGCAGGAACGCGATCAGCGCGCCCGCCAGGATCGCCGGCATGACGAGCGGGATGGTGACGCGCCGCGCGGTCTGCGCCGTGGTCGCGCCGAGGATCGCCGAGGCGTCCTCGAGATCGCCCGGAATCTTCTCGAGCGCGTTCGCGACCAGCACGAACACGTAGGGGAAGGTGTAGCAGGCGATCACGAAGACGAGGCCGCTCACGGTGTAGACGTCGAACAGCACGTCGTCCGGCGTCAGGTCGAAGACGTCGCGGTAGAGCTGGTTCAAGATGCCGCTGTTGGGCGCGGCGAGGATCTCCCAGGCGACCGCGCCGAGGAACGGCGGCGTCACGAACGACGCGGTGACCAGCGCGCGCACGACGCGGCGCGCCTTCAGGTCGGTGCGCGCGACGATCCAGCCCATCGGCGCCGCGACCAGGCAGCAGATCACGCCGACCGAGCTCGCGATGATCATGGTCACGATCAGGGGATCGACTAGATCCGGGTCGGTGATCATGGTCGCGAAGTTGGCCAGAGTCGGCGCGCCGGTGTCGGTGGTGAACGCGAACAGCACCAGCCAGAACATCGGCAGCAGGATGAGGACGCAGAGAAAGACCGCGAAGCCGGCGAACAGCGGCGCCGAGAGATCGATCGGGCGGTGGGCGCCGCTGGCGGCGGACGGGGCGGCGACGGTCATCGGCGGCGCCGGCTCACGTGCGGAAATATTGCGTGTAGCGGCGCTTGATCTCCTCGACCTGCGACTCGACCGCGGCCGGGTCGTCCTTCATCACCTTGATGTCCTTGAGCGGCACGCGATCGGGTCGCTCCTTGACCAGCGGGTGGATCGAGCGCATGCCGGCGAAGTCGATGACCAGCTGCTGGCCCTCGACGCTGAGCATGAAGCTGACATAGAGCCGGGCCGCATTCGGATGCGGCGCGTCCTTGGCGACGCCGGCCGGTCCGGTGATCGCGGGCGTGCCTTCGGTCGGATAGATCGGCGCGATCGGATTGCCCTCCTCCTTGACCAAATGGAGCATCGCCTCGGAGCCGTCGGCCATCACGAGACGCTCGCCGGCGGCGAGCTTCTTCGGCGGATCGGCCGCCGACTGCACCTGCATGACGCGCTGCTTCGCCAGCTTCTCGAAGAACCCCCAGCCGATATCGCGGGCGATCGCGAAGGTCGCGGTCAGGATGGTGCCGCTGTAGCCGGGATGCGCCTTGACGAGCTTGCCCGACCATTTTGGGTCGAGCAGGTCGGCGAAGCTCTTGGGTGCGTCCTCCAGCTTCACCAGCTTGGTGTTGTAGGCCAGCGGGCTGAAGGTCGCGCGCCAGGTCGCGAAGGTGCCGTCGGGATCCTTGTGCGCGGCCGGCCAGTGCTGGGCGACGTCCTCGGGCACGTAAGCGGCCAGCCAGCCGCGCTTCTTCCAGACGATGAAGTGCGAGGCGTCCGAGCTCTCGATCACGTCGGCGACCCGGATGTTGCTGCCGTCCCGGATGTTGCTGCCGTACTCCTGGGCGAGGCGCTGGAAATTGCGCTCGGCGCCGGAACGCTCGACCTGCACGGCGACGCCGGGGTACTTGGCCTCGAAGGCCTTGGCGATACGCTCGGCGGCGCGGGCATCGACCGAGGTGTACCAGACGACCTTGCCTTCCTGCTTGGCGGCCTCGACCAGCGCCGGCGTGACCGGGCTCGGCGGCGGCGCCTCGGCGCGCGCCGTCCCCAGCGCCAGCGCCGCGATCAGCAATCCCAGAATCAGCGGTCTCGGCATTCCCCGTACCTCCCTGGTGCCGGCCGGCATTTCGCCTTGCCTCATGATGAGGGGAGGAGGCGGCCGGCCGGCAAGCCCGTAATCGGTCGCACCGGCCCGGCCCCGCCGCCCACCTCTTGCGAAATCCCCGCCAAGCGCATTCCATGGACGGATCGGCTGCTGATCCGGAGGGTGCTGTGACGTCGTCCCGCCTACCTTTGTCGCGCTTCCTGGTGCTCGATTTGACCCATGCCCGCGCCGGGCCGACCTGCGTGCGCCAGCTCGCCGACTGGGGCGCCGAGGTCATCAAGATCGAGCCGCCCGAGGACATCAGCCGCAACGCCATGGGCGACACCCGCCACGGCTTCGACTTCCAGAACCTGCACCGCAACAAGCGCAGCCTGTCCCTCAATCTCAAGACGGAAGAGGGCAAGGCGGTGTTCTTCAAGCTCGCCGCCAAGGCCGACGTAATCGTCGAGAACTTCCGCTCGGACGTGAAAACAAGGTTGGGGGTTGACTACGACTCCGTGCGCAAGATCAACCCGCGGATCGTCTACGGCTCGATCTCGGGCTTCGGCCAGAGCGGCCCCTACGCGGTGCGGCCGGGCGTCGACCAGATCGCCCAGGGCATGGGCGGGCTGATGTCGATCACGGGCCTGCCGGGCCAGGGCCCGGTGCGCGTCGGCATTCCGGTCTGCGATCTGACGGCCGGCATCCTGCTCGCCCAGGCCGTCACCCTGGCGCTGCTCGACCGTGAGAGCACGGGCGAGGGTCAATGGGTCCATACCTCGTTGCTCGAGGCGCAGATCCAGATGCTCGACTTCCAGGGCTCGCGCTGGCTGATCAAGGGCGAGGTGCCGAAACAGGCGGGCAATGACCATCCGACCGGCATCCCGACCGGCGTGTTCCCGACCTCGGACGGCCACATCAACATCGCGGCGTCGGGCGACCACATGTTCAAGCGCCTGTGCACCGCGATCGGCGCCGAAGACCTGCCCAACCATCCCGATTACAAGACGCCGCAAGCGCGCTCGAAGAACCGCCACGCGCTCAACGCGGCGCTCGCCGAGGTCACCAAGACCAAGCCCAACGCCCACTGGGACGAGCTGCTGTACAAGGCGGGCGTGCCGTGCGGGCCGATCAACAGCATCGACCAGACCTTCAACGACCCTCAGGTCAAGCACAGCGGCATCGCCAAGTCGATCAACCATCCCGAGCTCGGGGCCCTCAAGGTCGTCGGCCAGGCGATCAACATGACAAAGACGCCGCAGCCCGCCACCTTGCGCCGGCACTCGCCCAATCTCGGTGAGCACACCGACGAGGTGCTCAAGGAGATCGGCTACGACAGCGCCGCGATCAAGGACCTGCGCGCGCGCAACATCGTCTAACGGAGACATCGCCATGCTGAAGCTCGAAACCGACAAGATGATCGCCGAGAAGGACGGGGCGATCGGCTGGGTGACCTTCAACAATCCCGAGCGGCGCAACGCCATGTCGCTCGAGATGTGGTCGGCGCTCGCGACCATCCTCGACTCCTACGAGGCCGACGATGCGATCCGCGTTATCGTCATGAAGGGCGCCGGCGACAAGGCGTTCGTCTCGGGCGCCGACATCTCGCAGTTCGAGAAGCAGCGCGCCGACGCCGATGCCGCCGAGCGCTACAACCAGATCTCGGAAGCCGGCCGCAAGCGTCTGGGCGGTCTGGAGAAGCCGCTGATCGCCATGATCAACGGGTTCTGCCTGGGCGGCGGGCTGGCGATCGCGATGGCCGCCGACCTGCGCTTCGCCGCGACGGGCTCGCAGTTCGGCATTCCGGCGGCGCGCCTCGGCATCGCCTACGGCAGCGACGGCCTGAGCCGGCTCAACGCATTGGTCGGGCCGTCGGCCGCGCTCGACATCCTGTTCTCGGCGCGCCGGTTGCCCGCCGAGGAGGCGCTCAGCCTCGGCCTGATCAACAAGGTGCTGCCGGCCGGCGAGCTCGAGGGCTTCGTGCGCGACTACGCCGCCAACCTGGCGATCAACGCGCCGCTGTCGATGCGCGCCTCGAAGCTGACCATCCGCGAGCTCGCCAAGTCGCACCCCGAACGCGACCACGAGCTGCTCAAGAAGCTGATGCAGCAGTGCTTCGACAGCGCCGACTACACGGAGGGCCGCAAAGCCTTCATGGAGAAGCGTAAGCCGGTGTTCACCGGGCGCTAGCCGGCAGCCAGGCGGCCCGAGCGCCTGCAGCGGCCCCGGAGGCGGTGTAACGGACTTCACAGCCCGGGCGCCGCGATCCGTGCGATTTTTCCCCCATTCGAGCGATGATTGAGGCAAATTACCCTCAAAACGCGTGAACGGATGGGGCTGCGGGATGGCTCGTGAGGAAAGCTTCGAGCTTCAGGTGTTCCAGAGCGACCATTGGGTCACCCAGGGCCATTCGCCCAGCGAGCAGGATGCCCGCAAGCAGGCTAAAGGCTTGCTCTCCAACCCGAATTACGGCGGCGTCCGGATCGTGCGCGACGTCGTGCGCGGCTCCGGCAAGGAGGCCTCGTCGGTCATCTTCACCCAGATGCGCGAGGAGCCGAACAAGGAGCTGATCCGCGCCCAGCCGATCGACGAGGCGCCGATGTGCCGGGCGTCGGCGGACTTCCACAAGGCGGATGCGCGCAACACCATGCACCGGGTGCTGCGCCAATACATCGACAAGATGGTGCTGACGCCGACCGAGATCATGCACAACCACCGCGAGCTGAAGCGGGTGCTCGATTTCGAAACCCTGGTGCCGAGCGCGGTCAGCCGCGTTGCCTCGCTGCAAGCGAAAGAGTCGGGCGAGGAGCCGGGCAAGCGCAACCGCGCGATATTCGACATGATCAATGAGCTGCACGAGCAGGCGCGGGTCGCCGGCGAGCGGCCGAATCTGCCCGACCTCGCCAAGTTCCCGGACTTGAGCGGCGTGGTCGCCCGACTCGAGCAGGTGGTCGGCGCCGAGCAGATCGACTTTTTCGCCCTGGTCTGCCTGAGCAAGGACCTGGCTCAGGCGCGCAGCTGGCTCGGCAAGCTCGAACGCCTGCTGGCGTTGATCAAGGACGACGCCAACCCGCGCTCACGCGCCCTGGTCGACCGGGTCGCGTCAGACATCTTTGGCTCGACCGACAGCCTGCGCGACATGCTCGGGCGCCAGCCCGACCTGTCGACCGCGCTGTGCCAGCTGATCGACGTCATCGAGGGCCGCTTCACGCCCAACGGCGGCGACACGCCCGAGGTCACCGGCCAGCTCGCCGAATATCTGTCGAGCCGCGATCTGGTCGAGACCCGGCTGGCGCTGCTGCGCTCGGTCAAGCGCCAGCTGCGCGGCGCCGCGCCGCTGACCCGCGGCGACGGCGAGCATCAACGCAAAGCCTACCGCGACGTCGCGCTGCGCCTGTTGCGCACCGGCACCATCCTGGGCGGCGGCTCGATGGCCGACGCGCTGGCGCTGGGCTATCAGCGCTTCGTCGAGGAGGGCGGCGCCACCGGCCGGCGCAATGCGATCAGCCGTTGCGGCACCACGATGGACACCTCGGCCGATCAGGTCCGCCTCGCCCTGGCGCTGATCGAGGGCGAGATCGCGGGCGATCAGAAGGACGAGCTGGTCGGCCGCGCCGACGCCTTGGTGCGCCGCGCCGGCTCGGTCAACGATCTGACCACCGCGAGCACGCCGCCGCGCGAGAAGATGCAGGCGACCGCGCTGCTGCACCGCGCGTTGATCGCGTCGTCGCTGCCCGAGGCGCAGCGCGCCGAGCTCGCCGACAAGGTCGACACCCTGCTCGCGGCGTTCGTCGAGCAGAGCAAGATCGTCGAGCGGCTCGATGATCCCGCGGCGTCGCTGCGCCTGCGCGCGACAAGATTGGTTCAGTTCTGTGCTTCCGATGCGCTGACCCGTGGCAAGGCCTCGAAGATCGCGCGCGACCGCGTGGTCTCTCATCTGCGGCAGCCCAACTTCGACCAGGCGTTCATCGCCGACGTCGCCGAGGCGGAACGCGCCGGCGCGCTGAAGTTGTT
This sequence comes from Pseudomonadota bacterium, assembly GCA_016195115.1. Taxonomy (GTDB): domain Bacteria; phylum Pseudomonadota; class Alphaproteobacteria; order Elsterales; family Elsteraceae; genus JACQAI01. The sequence goes on along the minus strand of JACQAI010000005.1, from coordinate 4,138 downwards.
CTACGGCCTGCTCAAGCAGGCGGGGTTCGAGTAGGCGCCGCCGCCGCTTCTGCGGCAAAGGCGTCTGGTGAAAGCGCAACGGGCCGCCGGGGCAGCGCCTCGGCGCCGGTCAGCATCGCGCCTTCGATCAAGCTCGCTTCGGTGTCGAGTGCGCGCCGGCGCGTACCGGGTGCCACGCGTTCGAGCAGGATGACGATGCCGTAGCGGTGGGCGATCGACGCCACCGTGCGCGCCGTCTCGAAGGCCTCATCGCTGTCGAGGTTGCGGGCATCGAGACTGATCGCCTTGATGCGCAGGTCGCGCGCGCGGTCGAGGCTGGCGGGCACGGTCGGGCCGGCGAAGATCGGCGTGCGGCCGGCACGCGTCAGCATGCCGACGATATCGGCCAGCGCCCCGTCGCCGATCCCGGCGGTCGACTGGTAGCAGGCGAAGCGGCCGAACCGCCGCACCGCCTCGGGCAGCGCCGCCCAGCGGTCGAAATAGGCGTGACGGTCGGAGCGGCGCAGCAAGGTCGAGAACGCGACCGGCAGGGCGAAGAAGAAGCGGGCGCCGGCCTCGAGACGCGGCACCACGGCTTCGAGCGTGCGTGCCAGCACGGCGATGTCGAGCGCGGCGAGCGCCGCAACCTCGTCGGCGCGCTGCACCAGCACCGTCTGGCCGACCTCGATGTCGTCGGCGCGCAGCCGAGCGTCCGCGAGATAGGTCGTGATCGCCTGGTGGCGCGGCGACCAGAAGGCGCGGAAGCGCACGTCGATCGCATCGAACATGGTGTTGAAGCGGCCCATGGTCACGTAGCGCGTGACCGCCTGCTCCTCGCTCTCGCCCTCGAGAATGACGAATTCGGCCGGCCGCCTGTCGCGCGTGCGGCCGACGTCGAATTCCTCGGGCGCCTCGTAGGTGCCGTCCCAGGCGGCGATCGCGGCGTGGCGTTGCTCTTGCGTCGCGTAGATCCACTCGGGCTCGGGCGCCGCCTTGTCGTCGCTGCGTCCGACCTCGACGTCGCGCGCGAGCCGATCCTCCGAGCGGCCGATCCCGATCGCGGACTCCGGCCGCTCGTCGCTGCGGCCGACCTCGACCGTGCGGGCCGCTCGCTCTTCCATCGGCGTCCAGTCCAGCGGCGGCGCCTCGGGCGCCGTCGCGCCGCCGCCGCCGATCGGCGCGCCGGTCCCCGCCGCGGCGTCGCGCGGCACGACGCCCGGCGGGATGTAGGCGGCGCGCGCGGCGAGCGCCGCCGCCGGCGGCATCCACACGCCCGGCGGCTGCGGATCGTCCATGACCAGGGGCGGCTCGCCGTCCTCGTCGAGCGCGCGCAACATGATGCGCGGATCGACGTCGAAGCGCGGCCGCCCGACATGGACCTGGCCGAGCAGATGCTCGCGAATTGCGTCGAAGATGCGCAGGCAGCGCCGGTTGGCCTCGTCGTCGGTCAGGTTGGGATCGGTGAAGATCAGCGCGAAGCCTTTGTCGCCCTGGACCGCCCACAGGTCCCACGGGTCGAGTTCGCGTTTGATGATCGCCTCCGACATCAGCTCGACCTTGGGGAAGGCGATCGGCCAGCGGTCGCCGACCGCAGCGGCGATCGGGAACAGGTTGACGAACTTGACGGTGCCGCCGCGCACCGAGCCGTCGGGCTGGATCATGCCAGCCAGGCGCTCGCGCATGTCGGCCTTGCGCTTGCGTCGGGACTCGGCGCGTAGCGCTGACGGGCTCATGGCCGGACTCGCCGCCGGCTTCTCCGGAGCGTCGGCCGCCGGCGCGTCGGCGGACGCCTCTTCCTCCTCCTCGAAGAGGTTGCGCAATTTGCGCCAGGACTCGTTGAGCAGCGACATCAGACCCCGCGGTCGGCTCGGGCGAACCCGGCGAGTGTTACATGGTTCGGAACTATTTCAAATTGGACGCGATGGTTAATTCGGCGTGCTCACAAGGTCGCCGACGCCATGCGCCGGCGCACGCCCTCGCGATAGGCGATGTAGACGCCGCAACCGACGATGATGGCGGCGCCAAGCCAGGTCCAGGCGTCGGGAAAATTGCCGAAGACGTAGTAGCCGATCACCACCGACCCGATCAGCTCGCCGTAGCCGAACGGGGCGATCACGGCCGCCGGTCCGAGGCGTAGCGCCTTGATGACGAAATAGTGGCCGAAGCCGCCGAAGAAGCCGAGGCAGGCGAACGCCAGCCAGTCGAGTGCCGAGCCGGGCAGCCGCCACTCGAATGGCGCGATCGCGCTCATCACGACGGTGCCGACCAGCCCGGCGTAGACGATGCCGGTCTCGGGCTTGTCGTGCAACGCGATCAGCCGGGTGATCACCTGATAGGTCGCGTAGGTCGCGGTCGAGGCGAGCACGAGCAACGTCGCCCAATTGGCGAAGCCGGCGCCCGGCCGGATCACCAGCAGGACGCCCGCGAAGCCGACCACCACCGCCGACCACCGTCGGATGCCGACGCGCTCCCCGAGCACCGGCACCGACAATGCGGTGACGATGAAGGGAGCCGCGAATCCGATCGCCGAGGCGGTCGCCAGCGGCAGCTGGCCGATCGCGGCGACGAACAGGCCGTTCGAGCCGAGCAACAGGCTCGAGCGCGTGACCTGCATGAGCGGCCGCGAGGTCGAGAACAGCGACCAGCGTTGGCGCGGAAAGAACGCCAGCACGACGAACACGAGATGCCCGGCGAAGCGCGCCCACATGACCTCGGTGATCGGGTAGTCGGCGCTGAGATGCTTGGCCGCGGCGTTGATGAACGGAAACATCGAGACCGCGGCGGTCATCAGCAGAATGCCGCGCAGGATGTCGCTCTGGGCGGCGATGATCCGCGCGGTCACCACGATCAGGTACCCTTGGGTGTGCCGTCGACGCGGCGAAGGGCGACGGTGGCACGGCGGTTCCCCGAGCGTCAAACCGTGCTCGATTGAAGGCCGCCGGGGCGGCTGATATATCCCCTGGCATGCAGATCGAGACCAGCTTCGCGGTGCCGGCGCCGCTCGATCGCGCCTGGGCGCTGCTGACCGACGTGCCGCGGATCGTGCCGTGCATGCCGGGCGCGCAGCTGACCGAGATCGTCGATCCGCGCACCTTTCGCGGCACAGCCGGCGTCAAGATCGGGCCGATGGCGCTCAATTTCGCGGGCGAGGCGAAGATCGAGGAGCAGGACGACGCGACCCGCCGGGTCCGCGTGGCGGCGCGCGCCAACGACACCAAGGGCCGCGGCGGCGCCCAAGCCACGATGGCGTTCGCGCTGGTCGCCGACGGCGCCGGCACCCGCGTCGACATCACGACCGATCTGCAGCTCAACGGCGCGGTAGCGCAGTACGGCCGCGGCGTCGGCTTGATCAAGGAGATCGCCAACCAGCTGGTCGGCCAGTTCGCCGAGAACCTGAAGGCCGAGATCGGTCCGGCGCCCGCGGACGCGGCGCCGGCACCATCGCCCGGGCCGGTTGTCGCGTCGGCCGAGCCGGTCTCCGGCATCGCGCTGCTGTTCGCGGCGTTGCGCGCCATGGTGCGGCGCTGGCTCGGCCGCGCATGAGTGTCGCGCTGCCCGACGCGGCGCGCGTCGCGACGATCATCCGCGAGGTTGCCGCGGCCGAGATCCTGCCGCGCTACCAGGCGCTGCGCGCGAGCGACATCCGCGAGAAGGCGCCGGGCGATTTCGTCACCGCCGCCGATTTGGCGTCCGAAGCGGCGCTGACCCGGCGCTTGACCGAGCTGGTGCCGGGCTCGGTGGTGCTCGGCGAGGAGGCCGCCGCAGCCGATCCCTCGGTGTTCGACCGGCTCGACGGCGACGCCCCGGTGTGGGTGATCGATCCGGTCGACGGCACGATCAACTTCGCCAAAGGCCGGCCCGGCTTCGTCGTGATCGTCGCCTGGATACATCGCGGCCGGACCCTGGCGGGTTGGATCCACGATCCGCTCGCCAGCGTGATGGTGACGGCCGAGCGCGGCGGCGGCACCTTGGGCGACGGCGGTCGTTTGCACGTCGCCGCCGATACGCCGCTCGACGCGATGGTCGGCGCGGCCTACGGCCGGGTCGACCCGACCACGCGGACCGCCGACCGGCTGGCCGGCAGCGGCCGCATCGGCGGCGTCGTCAACGGCATGTCCTCGGGCATCGACTACCTCGCGTTGGTGCACCGCCGGGCGCA
>JACQAI010000285.1 GCA_016195115.1 Pseudomonadota bacterium | reverse complement strand
GCGCTACGGCATGGATCCCGAGATCCGCTATTTCCACACCGCGTGCATCACCGACAACGCGGTGCAGGCCGTGCTGCTGCCCGACGCCGCCGACTAGGTCGCCACCCGAATTGAGCGAACGCCAACCCGTCCTGGTGGTCGGCGCCGGCCCGGTCGGGCTGGTGAGCGCGCTCGCGCTGGCGCGCCAGGGCATCCCGGTGGTCGTGCTCGAGGCCGAGGCCGCGCTGACCCACGACCTGCGCGCCGGCACCTTCCATCCGCCGACGCTCGAGATGATGGCGCCGCTCGGCATCACCGAGCGCCTGCTCGCGATCGGCATCAAGGTGCCGCACTGGCAGATCCGCGACCGCCACGCCGGCGTGATCGCGCAGTTCGATCTCGGCGTGCTGGCCAACGACACGCCCTACCCCTATCGACTGCATTGCGAGCAGCACAAGCTGACGCCGATCGCGCGCGATCTCCTGATGGCGCTGCCCGGCACGGCGATCCGCTTCGGCTGTCGTCTTGTGGATGCCACGCAATCGTCCGGCGGCGCCGTCGCCACGGTCGAGACGGCCGCCGGGCCGGAACGCATCGCCGGCTCGTACCTGATCGGCGCCGACGGCGGCCGCAGCGTCGTGCGCAACGCGATCGGCGTCGAGTTCGAGGGCTTCACCTGGCCCGAGCGCATCCTGGTCGTCAGCACGACCTACGATCTCGAGCCGCACGGCTTCACGCACAACGCCTACGTCGCCGACCCGGACGAGTGGGTCGCCTTGTTCAAAATGCCGCATCACGGGCCGCCCGGGATCTGGCGCCTGGCGTTTCCGACCGACACCGCGATCGCCGAGGAGACGGTGCTGTCCGACGACTTCGTGGCGGCGCGCATGCAAGGTTTCCTGCCGCGGCGCGAGCCCTACGACATCCTCTACCGCAGCACCTATCGGGTGCATCAGCGGGTCGCCAAGACGTTCCGCGTCGGCCGCATCCTGCTGGCCGGCGACGCCGCCCACGTCAACAATCCGCTCGGCGCCATGGGGCTCAACAGCGGCATCCACGACGCCGTCAACCTCGCCGCGGCGCTCGGCGCGGTATGGCACGGCGCGCCCGACGACCGGCTCGACCGCTACGACCGCCAGCGCCGCCAGATCAACGTCGACTACGTCCAGGCGATCACGATCCACAACAAGCGCTTGCTCGAGGAGCGTGACCCGACCGTGCGCGCTCAGCGCCTCGACGAAGTGCGCCGCACCGCTGCCGATCCCACGCTCGCCTATGATTTTCTGCTGAAATCGTCGATGATCGCCAGCGTCCGTCAGGCCAACGCGATCGCGTGACGGGCCAAGATCAAACGGGAGGATGCCGATGATCCGTACGGTCGCCGCATTCGCCATGGCGCTGGCTGCGCTCGCCGTCGCGCCGGCCAGGGCGCAAGACAAGCCGATCGAGCTGATCGTCTTCCCAGGCGGCTTCAACTGGCCGATCTGGGTCGCCCAGGACAAGGGCCTGTTCGCCGCCAACAAGGTCGCGGTCAAGATCACGCCGACGCCGAACTCGGTGTTCCAGCTCACCAACCTGATCGACGGCAAGTTCGACATCGCGATGACCGCGATCGACAACCTGATCGCCTACGACGAGGGCCAGGGCGAGGCGCCGGTCAGCATCCAACCCGACCTGATCGCGTTCATGGGCGGCGACAGCGGGTTCCTGAGCCTGGTCACGGTGCCCGAGGTCAAGACCTACGCCGATCTCAAGGGCAAGGAGCTGTCGGTCGACGCGCGCACCACCGGCTACGCCTTCGTGCTCGAGAAGATGCTGCAGAAATCCGGGCTCAAGGACAGCGACTACAGCCTGGTCAAGGCCGGCGGCGTGCTGCAGCGCTTCGAGGCCCTGATGGCGAAGAAGCACGCCGGCACCTTGCTGCTGTCGCCCTTTGAGGTCCCGGCGCAAGCCAAGGGCTTCACCCTCTTGGGCTACGCGCTCGACGTGCTCGGACGCTACCAGGGTCTGGTCGGCGGCACGCGGCGGGGCTGGGCCAAGGACCACGAGGCCGAGCTCGTCGGCTACATCCGCGCCTACGTCGCCGCGGTCGACTGGCTCTATGGCGAGGCCAACAAGGTCGAGGCGGTCGCCATCCTGCGCAAGAACCTGCCCAACATGTCGCCCGAGCTCGCCGACAAGGCGCACGCCATCCTGCTCGACCCCAAGAGCGGCTTCCAGCGCAAGGCGCGCATCGACGTCGAGGGCGTGCGCACGGCGCTGGCGCTGCGCAGCGAGTATGGCGAGCCCAAGAAGGCGCTGACCGACCCCGCGAAGTACTACGACCCGACCTGGTACGACAAAGCCACCCGCTAGCGCGGCGGCGGCGACGCCGCGCGAGCGCCCAAACACAGGAGAGAACGACCATGCGCTGGATCCGCTTCACCGCGAACGGCAAGACCGGCTACGGCATCCTGGACGGCGAGCGCATCACCGAGGTGACCGGCGATCCGTTCGCCGGCTACGAGCGCACGTCGAAGACCCACGCGCTCAACGCCGTCAAGATCGAGGTGCCCGTGATCCCGCGCACCTTCTATTGCGCCGGCCTCAACTACACGACGCACATCCGCGAGGTTGCCGCCAAGCGCGGCGTCGAGCCGGAGATCCCCAAGCAGGCCGACATCGGCTACCGCGCCAACAACGCCCTGGTCGCCCACGGTCAGCCGGTCGTGATCCCGCACGACGCCACCGAGAAGGTGCAGTACGAGGGCGAGCTCGTGGTCGTGATCGGCAAGCAGGCCAAGCATTTGAGCGAGGCCAACGCGCTGAGCTGCGTGCTCGGCTACACGATCGGCAACGACGTCAGCGAGCGGACCTGGCAGAAGAGCGACCGCACGCTGTGGCGCGCCAAGAACTCCGACACCTTCAAACCGATGGGCCCGTGGATCGAGACCGACGTCAACCTCGACGCCATGCAGACCATCGTACGGGTCAACGGCAAGCCGTCGCTGCAATTCAAAACCAATGACATGCTGTTCGGCATCGCCCACTTCATCAGCAAGATGACCCAGTATCTGACGCTCTACCCGGGCGACGTGGTCTGGATGGGCACCGACGGCAGCTCGCCCGACCTCAAGGCCGGCGACGTCGTCGACGTCGAGATCACCGGCATCGGCACCCTGACCAATCCGTTCGTGGCCGAGAAATAGCGCCCTCACCCTTCCCCCGCGGCTTCGCCGCGCGGGCCCCTTCCCTCTCCCGCACTGCGGGAGAGGGTGCCGAGCCCCGCCTCGCGGGGCGAGGCGGGTGAGGGTTCAATACGTCGCGCGACCGCCCGAGATGTCGAAAGCGGCGCCGGTCGAGAACGAGCACTCCTCGGAGGCGAGCCAGGCGACCAGCGCGGCGAGTTCCTCGACCTTGCCGAAGCGGCCCATCGGGATGCGCGACAGCATGAAGTCGATGTGCGCCTGGCTCATCTGATCGAACATCGCCGTGCGCACCGCGGCCGGCGTGATGCAGTTGACGATCACGCCGGCGTCGGCGGTCTCCTTGGCGATCGACTTGGTCAGCGCGATGACGCCGGCCTTCGACGCGCTGTAGTGCGCGGCGTTGGGGTTGCCCTCCTTGCCGGCGATCGAGGCGACGTTGACGACCCGCCCGTAGCGCGCCGCCATCATGCCGGGCACGATCGCGCGACAGGTGAGGAACGGTCCGGTCAGGTTGACGTCGAGCACCTGACGCCAGTCGGCCGGCGCCAGGTCCCAGCTCTTGGCGTTGCCGCCCGTGATGCCGGCGTTGTTGACCAGGATGTCGATCTTGCCGAAGCGCGCGCGCGCCGCCTGGGCGGCGGCACCGACGCTCGCCTCGTCGGTGACGTCGACGACCGCCGTCATGACCGCCTCGCCAGCCTGGAGGCTCGTCGCGCCTTGCGTCAGGGTCGCGCCATCGCGGTCCCACAGCGCCACGCGGGCGCCCGACGCGATCAGCCGCGCCGCGATCGCGAGCCCGATGCCGCGGGCGCCGCCGGTCACCACCGCGGCGCGGCCGGCGAGATCGATCTGGTTCACTTCGCCGGCGCCAGCGCCTTGGCGGTGGGCGCGGCGGCGGTATCGAACGCGAAGTAGCGTTTGCGCGAGCCGAACTGGTTCTCGTAGATCGAGCCCTGACCGTGCGCCGGCGGCAACGGCAGGCGCACCGGCGCGGCGACGACGCGCGGCTCGATGGTCTTGGGCCCGCACAGGATCTTGGCGTCGAATTCCGCCAGGTCCTTGACGCCGCTCAGCAGCGGGAAGGCGTCGTTGGCGGCGAACTCGTAGAGCAGCAGCTGGCGCGGCAGCGCCGAGGTGTTCTGCGCCGAGCCATGGACCATTCGGACGTGATGGAACGAGCACGAGCCCGCCTTGCCCGTCAGCGTCACCGCTTTGCTGAAATCCAGCGGACAGGCGTCGGGGTCGATCGCGCCGCAGAAATAACCGTCGGCGTGATGGTCGTAGGTCGGGCCCTTGTGGCTGCCCGGCATCACCATCAGGGGGCCGTTCTCGAGCTGACAGTCGTCGAGCATGACGCCGATCGCGAGTACGTCGTCGTTGGTGTGCGGGTAGAACGCCCAGTCCTGGTGCCACTCGACCGGCGAGCCGTATTCCGGCGCCTTGATGTTGAGCTTCGAGCCGTACAGCCGGACGCCCGGACCGAGCAGCTGGCGGGATACCGACAGCAGCGACTCGCTGCGCATGAGCGCGTCGAACACTGGGTCGAGCACGTGCGGTTTCTTGATGCGGCGCACGCGCGGCCGGTCCGGGCGGTGCGACGGCTCGAGATCGTAGACATCGTCGTGGGTCGTCACGGTCGCGGCGCGTGCGACGATGGCATCGATGACGCGCCGCAGTGCCGCGAGCGTGCCGGGATCGACCAGATCGGGCACCACGATGTAGCCATGCTCGCGGTAGAACGCGACGTCGCGCTGGGAAATCATAGGGTGGGCAACTCCGTGGGACCCCGCATGTTAGCGCGCGGCGCCCTCGGCGCCAATGCCGGGTCGACGCTCGCCCCTACTGCTGGCGCCAGGCGTCGTCGGTGTAATAGTTGGGCGGCAGGCCGACCCGGCAGGGCCCTGTCGACTTCTGCGCGATTTGCGGGCAGCCCACGAGCGCTTGGCCGCCGCACTGCTGCAGCATGACGGCGAGCCCGGCCAGCGCCACGGCGCGAACGACGGCTTTCATCGCTGCAAATCCTCGCGTAACGTTGCGACGCTGTCGATTAAACGGACAAGCCGGACCGGCGGATGCGGGAGGACGCATGAAGGTCGCCAAGGTCGAAACCCTGCACTGCGATGCCGGGTGGCGCAATTATCACTTTTTGAAGCTTACGACGGATTCCGGCATCGTCGGCTGGAGCGAGTACGACGAGGGCTTCGGCTCGCCCGGCGTCTCGACCGTGATCGAATGGCTGTCCGACCGCATCGTCGGCCAGGTCGTCGAGCACCACGAGCGCATCTACGCCGAGCTCTACTGCGTGACCCGCCCGGCCGCCGGCGGCGTCGTCGCCGAGGGCATCGGTGCGGTCGAGAATGCGCTGCTCGACGCCAAGGCCAAGGCGCTCGGCGTGCCGTGCTACGTCCTGCTCGGCGGCAAGCTGCGCGACCGCATCCGGCTCTACTGGTCGCACTGCGCGACCTGGCGCATCAATCGGCCGGATTTCTACAAACCCGCGATCACCGACCTCGACGGCGTCAAGGCGATCGGCGCCGAGGTGCGCGAGCGCGGCTTCACCGCGCTCAAGACCAACGCCTTCCACTACGACGAGCGCGGCAAGCCGCACGGCTGGCGGCCCGGGTTCGGCGTGCCGTTCGCGCCCGAGCTCAACGTCGAGAAGAAGCTGCTGCGCGACCTGCACGCCCATCTCGAGGCGATCCGCGACGGCGCCGGCCCCAACGTCGATCTGCTGCTCGATCTCAACTTCAATGCCAAGACCGAAGGCTACGTGAAGATCCTCAGGTCGATCGCCGACATCGACATGTTCTGGGTCGAGATCGACAGCTACCGCGCGCCCGCGCTGGCCTACATCCGCCAGCAAAGCCCGCACCCGATCAGCTCGTGCGAGACCCTGCTCGGCTTGCGCGAGTTCCTGCCCTACTTCAGCGAGCAGGCGATGGACGTCGCGATCATCGATGCGGTGTGGAACGGCGTCTGGCAGTCGATGAAGATCGCCAATGCGGCCGAGGCCCACGAGGTCAACGTCGCGCCGCACAATTTCTACGGCCACCTCTCGACCATGATGAACGCCCATTTTGCCGCCGCGGTGCCCAACCTCCGCATCATGGAGATCGACGTCGATCGTCTACCCTGGGATGACGAACTCTTCACCCACGCGCCGCCGATCGAGGCCGGCCATCTCGTGATCCCGGATCGCCCTGGCTGGGGCACCGAGCCGGTCGAAGCGGCGATCCGCGCCCACCCGCCGAGATCCGGCGGCGGCCTTCTCGACAAGAAATGAAAATCGTGAGCTCGGAGCAACCATGACAACGACCGCCATCGACCAACTGTTGCGCGACGCCGTCGCGGCCAAGCGCGTGCCCGGCGTCGCGGCCGCGGCGGCGACCGCCGCGGGCGAGATCTACGCCGGCGCGTTCGGCACGCGCGCGCTGCCCGACGGCCCGCCGGTCACGCTCGACACCATGTTCTGGATCGCCTCGATGACCAAGGCGCTGACCTCGGCGGCGGCGATGCAGCAGGTCGAGCGCGGCACGCTGACGCTCGACGGCCCGGTCAGCGCCGTGCTGCCGGCGCTCGCCAAGCCGCAGGTGCTCGACGGCGTCGACGCGTCGGGCAATCCACGCCTGCGGCCGGCCAAGAGCCCGGTCACCCTCCGTCAGCTTTTGACCCACAGCGCCGGCTACGGCTACGACACCTGGAACCCTGAGCTCGGCCAGGCGCTGCCCAAACTCGGCCTCCAGCGCATGCCGCGCAACGAAGAGGAGCTCGCGCGCTTTCCGCTGGTGTTCGATCCCGGCACGCGCTGGAACTACGGCATCAACACCGACCTGGTAGGCCTCGCCGTCGAGGCGGCCAGCGGCCAGCGGCTGCACCACTACATCCGCGACCACGTCTGCAAGCCGCTCGGCATGACGGACACCACCTTCGTGCTCAGCGAGGCCCAGCGCGCGCGCATGACCCGCGTCCACGCCCGCCAGCCCGACGGCTCGCTCACGATCACCGACTGGCCGGTCGGCGGCGAGCCCGGCTACTGCATGGGCGGCGGCGGCATTTCCAGCACCGCGCGCGACTACCTGACGTTCCTGCGCGCGCTGCTCGGCGGCGGCACGCTCGGCGGCGTGCAGATCCTCAAGCCCGAGACGGTGGCGGACATGGGGCGCAACCACATGGGCGCACTCAACGTGCTGCCGATGCGCTCGGCCGATGCGTCGCGCTCGAACGACTGCGAGCTGTTCCCCGGCATGGTCAAGAAGTGGGGGCTCGGCTTCCTGATCAACACCCAGGCGGCACCGGGCGGCGGCCGCAGCGCCGGCTCGCTGGCCTGGGCCGGCCTCGGCAACACCTACTTCTGGCTCGACCCGGTGCGCCGCGTCGCCGGCGTCATCTTGATGCAGATCCTGCCGTTTGCGGACGGCGAAGCACTCGGCCTGTTCGACCGCTTCGAGCGCGCCGTCTACGCCTCTGTCTGAAGTAGTCGAAACACAAAGGACACGAAGAACACTAAGACGTCATTGCGAGGAGCGCAGCGACGAAGCAATCCAGAGGAAGGTCTGGATTGCTTCGCTTCGCTCGCAATGACGGTGAAGGGCAGCTTCGTGTTCTTCGTGTTTAACGCAGCGCCTACAGGTGCCGGCCGCTGCCGGGGTCGAAGACGTGGACGGCGCCGGGGCGCGGCGCGAGCGTGATGCGGTCGCCCGGCTTGAAGGCGATGCGCTCGTCGAACACCGCGCACACCTGGGCGCCCGCGATGGTCGCGAACAGGATGGTGTCGGCGCCGGTCGGCTCGATGACCTCGACCGAGCCCGAGAGCCCGCTCTCGGCGCGCATCAGGTGCTCGGGCCGGATGCCGAACACGATCTCGGCGCCGTCGTTGCCCACCACACCGTTGGCAAGCGCCAGCCGCGTGCCGTCGGACGCCTCGACCGCCGTCGCCGAGCCGTTGCGCCGCAAGGTGCCGGGCATGAAGTTCATCGACGGCGAGCCGATGAAGCCAGCGACGAACAGGTTGGTCGGCGTGTCGTAGAGGTCGAGCGGCGAGCCGATCTGCTCGACGATGCCCTCGCGCATCACCACGATGCGGTCGGCCATCGTCATGGCCTCGACCTGGTCGTGGGTGACGTAGATCGAGGTCGTCTTGAGACGCTGGTGCAGCGCCTTGATCTCGGTGCGCATCTGCACGCGCAGCTTGGCGTCGAGGTTGGACAAGGGTTCATCGAACAAGAACACTTGGGGATCGCGCACGATCGCGCGGCCCATCGCGACGCGCTGGCGCTGGCCGCCCGAGAGCTGGCGCGGATAGCGCTGCAGGTAGTCGTTGAGGCCGAGGATGTCGGCGGCCTCCTTGACGCGCTTGTCGATCACCGCCTTGTCGGCGCGGCGCAGCTTCAAGCTGAACGCCATGTTGTCGAGCACGGTCATGGTGCGGGTAGAGGGCGTAGTTCTGGAACACCATGGCGATGTCGCGGTCGCGCGGCGGCACGTTGTTGACGATCCGGCTGCCGATCGAGATCTCGCCGGCCGATATCGACTCCAAGCCGGCGATCATGCGCAGCAGGGTCGACTTGCCGCAGCCCGACGGCCCGACCAGCACGACGAACTCGCCGTCGCCGATCGACACGTCGATGCCGTGGACGACCTCCAGCTCGCCGAACGACTTGCGAACCCCGTGGATCTCGACCTTGGCCATGCACCGCTTCCCCCGCCCGCGCCAGCTTTCCCGGCCATTCCGGCCTTTCGCACCATACTAGACTAGAGGTCCACGGATTTCGCCAGCCGGATCGACGCCGCGGATCGCCTTGCGTCGGACGGCGCCGACGCCTAGATTCTGACTTGGCTTGGGGTGCTGGCCCGACGGGCTGGCTGAGATCAAACCCACCGAACCTGACACGGGTAATGCCGGCGAAGGGAGGCCAGTCATCGACACCACGCATGCATCATCACGTCCCCGCGTCGCCATCATCGGCGCCGGCGCGATCGGGCTGGCGATCGGCTGGCGCCTGGCCGAGGCGGGCTGCGCCGTCGAGCTGTTCGAGCGCGGCGCGGCCGGGCGCGGCGCCAGCTGGGCCGCCGCCGGCATGTTGGCCGCCGGGGTCGAGACCGAGCCCGGCGAGCAACCGCTGCTCGCCCTGACCCGACCCAGCCAGGCGCTTTGGCCGGTGTTCGCACAAGAGCTCGCGGCCGCATCCGGCCTCGACGTCGGCTATCGCGACGAGGGCACCCTGGTGGTCGCGCTGACCCGCGACGACGCCGAGCAGCTGCGCAACCTTGCGCAGTTCCAGCGCGGCTGCGGCATCGAGCTCACCTGGCTCGACGGCGCCGGCGCCCGCGAGCGCGAGCCCTATCTGACGCCCCGCGTCGTCGGCGCGGTCTTCAGCCCGCGCGACCACCAGGTCGACAACCGCCGCCTCGTGACCGCGCTGATCGCCGCCGCGACCGCCGCCGGCGCTCGCCTCTACGAGCACACCAACGCTTCGGTCGACCTCGCCGGCGGTCGCGCCGTCGGCGTGCGCTGCGGCGACCGCCGCGTGCCCGCCGACATCGTCGTGCTCGCCGCCGGCGCGTGGTCGCGTTCGGTCGACGGCCTGCCTGCCGATCTCGCGCTGCCGGTGCGGCCGATCAAGGGCCAGATGCTGGCGCTGCGCATGGACCCGACGGCACCGCTGATCCGCCACGTCGTGTGGGCGCCCAAGGCCTATCTGGTACCGCGGCGCGACGGCCGGCTGCTGATCGGCGCCACGGTCGAGGAGCGCGGCTTCGACGGCGCCAACACCGCGGGCGCGATCTACGGTCTGCTCGACGGCGCATGGCGCGCGGTGCCCGCGCTCGAGGAGCTGGCGATCGACGAGATGTGGGCCGGCTTCCGCCCCGGCTCGCGCGACGACGCGCCGATCCTGGGGCCGAGCGGCATCGACGGCCTGGTCCTCGCCACCGGGCATCATCGCAACGGCATCCTGTTGACCCCGATCACCGCGGACGGCATCCGCGACTATGTCTTGACGGGCGCGCTGCCCGAAGTGCTGCAGCCTTTCGGGCTCGCGCGCTTCACACGGCCGCGCCCTGTGGCGGCGGCGGCACACGCATGAGCCGCACCGTCCGGGTCAACGGCGAAGACCAGGCGTTCGCCGGCGCCTGCGTGATCGATCTCCTGCACGCGCTCGGCGTCGATCCGACGCGCCGCGGCGTCGCGGTCGCGGTCAACGGCACGGTGGTGCCCCGCGCGCGCTGGACCGACGCCGTGGTCGCCGGCGGCGACAACATCGAGATCGTGCGGCCACTCTCGGGAGGCTGAGGTGCCCCAGGATTCCCTGACCAAGATCGACGACCATCTCGTGATCGCCGGCCAGACCTTGCGCTCGCGGCTGTTCATGGGCACCGCCGGCTATCCTAACCAGCAGGTGCTGCTCGATGCGCTGGACGCGAGCGGCGCCGAGATCGTCACCGCGTCGATCCGGCGCCTGAATCTAGCGGGCGACGCCGAGACCTTGATCGACCTGCTCGGCGACCGCTACCGCTTCCTGCCCAACACCGCCGGCTGCGCCACCGTCAAGGATGCCATCCTCACCGCAGAGCTTGGCCGCGAGGCGCTCGAGACCGATTGGGTCAAGCTCGAGCTGATCGGCGACCGCGAGACCCTCTATCCCGACGTCGAGCAGCTGCTCCAGGCCGCGGCCGCGCTGGTCGCCCAGAAATTCGTCGTGCTGCCGTACTGCAACGACGACCCGGTGACCTGCCGCAAGCTCGCCGACCTCGGCTGCGCCGCCGTGATGCCGCTCGGCGCGTTGATCGGCTCGGGCGGCGGGATTCGAAATCCTGCCACCATCGAGCTCATTGCCGCGCGGTCCCCCGTCCCCGTGATCCTCGACGCCGGCATCGGCACGGCGTCGGACGCCGCGCTGGCGATGGAGCTCGGCTGCGCCGGCGTGCTGCTCAACACCGCCGTCGCGAAAGCGCTGTCGCCGGTCCGCATGGCGGCGGCGATGCGCGACGCCGTCGCGGCCGGCCACGGCGCGCGCCACGCCGGCCGCATCCCCAAGCGCGACTACGCCGAGCCGTCGAGCCCGCAGCTCGGCCTGATCGGCGCCTGATCTCAGCGTGAGCCTGCCGGCGCCGCCGCTGCTCGTGATCACCGACCGGCGCCAGGCGCGCCGATCGTTGGAGGAAACCGTCGCCGCGGCGCTCGCCGGCGGCGCCCGCTGGATCAGCCTGCGCGAGAAGGATTTTTCCTCCGCCGAGCGCGTCGCGTTGCTCAAGCGCCTGGTCGCGCTCGGCCGCGGCCACGGCGCCATTGTCATGGTCCACGAGGACATCGACGCCGCGTGCGAAGCCGGCGCCGACGGCGTGCACCTGCCGAGCGGCGGCGATCCCGCCGCGGCGCGCCGCCGGCTTGGTCCCGGCGCGCTGATCGGCGTCTCGACGCATTCGCTCGCGGCGGCCGAGCTCGCCGCTGCGGCCGGCGCCGACTACGTCACCTTCAGCCCGATTTTTGCCTCCGCGAGCAAACCCGATTACGGCCCGGCGCTCGGCCCGCCGGCGCTCGCTGCGCTGACGCAACGCGTCGCCATCCCGGTGATCGCGCTCGGCGGTGTCACGGCAGCGAACGCCGCGGACTGCCTCGCCGCCGGCGCCGCCGGCGTCGCTGTGATGGGCCCGATCATGCGCGCCGACGATCCGGCGGCACTAACCGCGGCGTTGCTGGCGGCGCTGGAGCGTTAGAGTGTGATTGGGTCGGAATTGAATCATCCACCCTTCCCGTCATCCCGGCGAATGCCGGGATCCAGGAGGCCAGATACCGATACCCGACTCGTGATCCTGGATCCCGGCTTTCGCCGGGATGACGGTTTTGTTTTGGGATCGGGCCAATTCGAACGCATCGTGCTCTAGACCATCGTCAGACTGAGCGGCGTGATCTCGTCGGCGCTGCGGTGGCGGTAGTCGCGCTGGGGCACGTTGGCGAGCATGCGCGCCTGGGCTGCGGTCAGGCGCTCGCCGGCACCCGCCTGGTCCATGGTCAGGACCTTGCCGGCCTCGACGACCTGCTGGCCGTCGACGAACACGTCGCGCACGGCGCGGTCGGTGGCGTGGAACACCAGCGAGCGCAGCGGGTCGCGCGCCGGCATC
>JACQAI010000284.1 GCA_016195115.1 Pseudomonadota bacterium | reverse complement strand
GCGGCCGACGTCAAGCGCGCCTACGATAGCGTCATGGCCGGGCTCGGCAAGGTCGACATCCTGATCAACAACGCGGGCCAGTCGCAGACCGGCAAGTTCCTGGAACTGACCGACGAGGTCTGGCAGGGCGATTTCGACCTCAAGGTGTTTGCGGCGGTCCGCCTGGCGCGGCTCGTGATGCCGCAGATGCAGGATCGCAAGTGGGGCCGCATCATCAACGTGCTCAACATCGGTGCCAAGGCGCCGGCGGCGGGCAGCGCGCCGACCTCGGTGTCGCGCGCCGCCGGCATGGCGCTGACCAAGATGCTGTCCAACGAGGGCGCGCCGCACAACATCCTGGTCAATGCGCTGCACGTCGGCATCATCGTCAGCGATCAGGTCGTGCGCGCGCACCGCAATGCCAAGACCAACGTCTCGCTCGAGGAGTTCATCCGCGAGCGCGGCAAGGCGGTGCCGCTCGGACGCATGGGCGCGGCCGAGGAGTTCGCCAACGTCGCGTGCTTCCTGGCCTCCGACGCCGGCTCGTACGTGACCGGTGCGTCGATCAACGTCGACGGCGGCCGCTCGCCGGTGCTGTGACGCGCCCGGCAACCGCAGGCGCCAGCGCCGTGAAGCGCCTCTTCGCGACACTGGCCGCGCTCGCGCTGCTCGCGGTCGCGCCGGCTGCCGCCCAGAGCTATCCCAGCCGGGCGATCCGCATCGTCGTGGCGTTCCCGCCCGGCGGCACGGTCGACACGCTCGGACGGCTGCTCGCCGCCAAGCTGCAGGAAGCCTGGGGCCAGCCGGCGGTGGTCGACAACCGCGCCGGCGCCGGCGGCAATCTCGGCGCCGACATCGTCGCCACGCTCTACAAAAAGCTGCCCTACGACGTCGCCAGGGATGTCAGCTACATTGGCCTCATCGGCACGACACCGAACGTGATGGTGGTCAATCCGTCCGTGCCGGCCACCACGGTGGCGGAATTCATCGCCTACGCCAAGGCCAATCCCGGCAAGCTCAACTACGCCTCGCAGGGCAACGGCACGACCAGCCACTTGGGCGCCGAGCTGCTGCGCATCAGGGCCGGCATCGACATCGTCCATGTGCCCTACAAGGGCACCGCGCCCGCGCTCAACGACCTGCTCGCCGGCAATGTCGACATGATGTTCGACAATCTGGTGTCGTCGCTGCCGCAGATCCGCGCCGGCACCTTGCGCGCGCTGGCGATGGGTAGCGCGCGGCGCGCCCCGACCCTGCCCGACGTGCCAACCCTGATCGAGAGCGGCTTTCCCGACTTCGAGTCGACGGCGTGGTTCGCCATGGTGGCGCCGGCGCGCACGCCGCCCGACATCGTCGCCAAGCTCAACACGACGGTTGTGGCGGCGTTGCGCCAACCCGAGGTCAGCGCCCGGTTGGACGACCTCGGCGCCGCGACCATCGCGAGCACCCCCGACGTGCTGGCGGCGAAGATCCGCACCGAGATCGCGCGCTGGGCCGCGGTGATCAAGGCCGCCAAGATCACGCTGGAGTGAGACGCGCCGCCCTTCGGGCATAAAGATGCGCTGCGCCAGAAAACCCCTCTCCCGCACCGCGCACGGTGCGGGAGAGGGGTTGACACGCTGAGATCTCCTTTTCTGCGAGGGTCAATCGCGGCTCAGGCGACCGGCGCGCCGTGGCCTTTGAACCAGGTCAGCATGCGCTGCCAGCCGTCGAGCGCGGCGTCGGCGCGGTAGCTCGGCCGGTAGTCGGCGTTGAAGCCGTGCGGCGCGTTCGGATAAATCACGATGTCCGAGTGCGCGCTCGCCGGCAGCGCCTTGCGCATCTGCTCGACCATGTCGACCGGGATGCCCTGGTCCTGGCCGCCGTAGAGGCCGAGCACCGGCACCTTGAGGGTCGCCGCGAGATCGATCGGGTTCTTGGGGTGCAGCTCGTCGGTCGTGCCGCCGGGGCGGCCGTACCAGGCGACACCGGCCTTCATCTTCGGATTGTGCAGGGCGTACATCCAGGTGATGCGGCCGCCCCAGCAGAAGCCGGTGACCACGGCCTTGGAGGCGTTGCCGCCGTTCTTGCCGGCCCACGCCAGGGTCGCGTCGAGGTCGCTCATCACCTGGGCGTCCGGCACCTTGGCGACGATCGGCAGGATCTGCGGGATGTCGGTCATCTTCGAGGTGTCGCCCTGGCGCACGTAGAGCTCGGTCGCGACCGCGCAATAGCCGTTCTTGGCCAGGCGCCGGCAGACGTCCTTGATGTGCTCGTGGACGCCGAAGATCTCCATGACGACGAGCACGACCGGGAAGTTCTTGCCCTTGGCCGGCATCGCGCGATAGGCCGGCAGCGCGCGGTCCTTCGCCGGGATCTGGACGTCGCCGGCGACGATGCCGGTGGTGTCGGTCATGATCATGGTCTGTGCGCAGACCGGCTGCACGGCGGCGGCGAAGCCGCTGACGACCGAGGTGGCGATGAAGCCGCGCCGGGTCAGATCGGCGGGCATGAGCAGCGAGCGGGCGTCGTCCATGGGGTCCCCCGTGTTGGCTTGGGACGGCGTGGCGGCCGCCCCGGTTGCAATCTCATCCAGGCTAGCGAACCTTGCCACAGATCGGTTGCGCCGCCATCCCCGTCGCGGCGGCGTCACAAATGCAGCTGGGCACGCACCGAGTCCGCGATGGCGTGGATCCGGCCATCGCTGGCCCAGCCGACCACCGAATAGACATAGCCGTTGTCGACCCAGTGGCTGATCGTCAGATCGCCGCGCTGCTCGGTCGCGGCACCGCTCATGCCGGGCAGCGCGAAGGTGATGCAGAGCCCGACCGGCGGGCCGTCGGCGGGCGTGTAGATCAGCTCGGCCATCGGCCGGCCCTCGAAGGCGAGCAGGCGGCCGCCCTGAAAGGTCAGGCCCTGGGACTTGAGGTTGGGCACCTGCAGCTGGCCCTTGAGGCGCCGGCCCAGCCACTCCTCGATGTGCGGCGTGTCGGACGCCGCGACCTCGACGAGGTGGCGCTGCTCGCGCGCGTAGACGCGGTGATAGTCGGCGACGTCGCCGAGCAGGCGCGCCATCGAGTCGTGGACTTGCGTCGTCGTCCGCTCGAGCTGGTAGGTGCCGACGGCGCCGCCGGCGAGCCCGACCAGCAGCGCGATCGACGCCGCGATCGCCAACCAGTGGCGCGCCGCCCGCCCGCGCGGCGTGGCGGCGCGCAGCATCGCGACCAGCGCCGCGGGTGGCGCCTCGTGCAGCGCGTCGGCGAAGGCGGCGCGCACGAAGGTCGCGCTGGAGCGCAGCTTGGCTACCGTGTTGCGCGCTGCCGCCGAGGTCTCGAGCGCTTGCTCGACGTCGCGCGCCGTCGCGGCGTCGAGCTCGCCGTCGACGTAAGCGACCAGAGTGTTGTCGTCGAGCTCCGGCATCGTCCTCAGCTCCACCGGACCACGTTGGAGTGGTCGTCGGTCTTGTTGTCTTCGGTCAGCCGCGCGATCGCCAGGCGCGCGCGCGCCAACCGGCTCATCACCGTGCCCATCGGCAGCGCCAGGGTCTCGGCGGTCTCGCGGTAGGACAGGCCTTCGACGCACACCAGCAGCAGCACCTCGCGCTGCGTCTCGGGCAGCTTCTCGACCGCCCGGCGCACCGCATCGAGGCTCAAGCGCGCCTCGATCACCCGCGGTCCGTCGACCACGATCTCCTCTTCCGCATCGACCACGCCCCGTCCTTGACGCACCTTCCGACCGCGCAGCTCGTCAATCCATACCGTCCGGAGGATGCGGAACATCCAGCTGTCGAGGCGGGTGCCGGGCATCCACTGATGCTCGCGCTCGAGCGCGCGCTGGCACGCCGCCTGAACCAGATCGTTCGCGTCCTCGGTCGAGCCGGTGAGGCCGCGCGCGAAGCGGCCAAGCCGGGGCAGCAGCCCGAGCAGTTGTTCCCCGAAGCTCTGGCTCAAACCAACGCTCTCCCTCCGGACGCGAGGCTAACGATCCGATGAATCCGATTATTCCACAAATCCCCGCGGCAGCGTTGTTCCGGGCCGCGGGAAGCGATATAAGCCCTTGTAATGAATGCCATCTCGACCCGTTCCACCAGCGTCGTCAGTATGACGGGATTCGCCCGCGGCGGCGACGCGCGCGACGACTACAGCTGGACGTGGGAGATCCGCAGCGTCAATGCGCGCGGCCTCGACGTGCGGGTGCGGCTGCCCGCCGGTCTCGATCAGCTCGAGCCGACCTTGCGCGAAAGCGTGTCGCGCGCCTGCACCCGCGGCACCGTCAACGTAACGCTCGACCTGCGCCGGACCCGTGCCGCGAGCGGCTTCCGGATCAACGAGCAGGCGCTCAGCGGCCTGCTGGCGCTGCAGACCGCGCTCGGACCGCGTGTCGACCAGGCGCCGCCGCGCCTCGATGCGCTGCTCGGCGTGCGCGGCCTGATCGAGGAGGCCGAGCCCGAGGGCGCGCCGGGCGACGACGCGGCGCTGCGCGGCGCCTTGCTCAAGACCTTCGAGCGCATCCTCGGCGACCTCGCCGCGGCGCGCGGCGCCGAGGGCGGCCGGCTTGCCGCGGTCTTGGCGAGCCACGTCGACGCGATCGGGCAGCTGACCGAGCAGG
>JACQAI010000270.1 GCA_016195115.1 Pseudomonadota bacterium | reverse complement strand
GATGTCGCCGCCCAGCCGGCCGACTTCCTTGACCAGGCGCGAGGAGACGAAGTGCTGGTCGCCGGCGGCCATCAGGAACAGGGTCTCGACCGCCGGGTTGAGCTTGGCGTTCATGCTCGCCATCTGGAACTCGTACTCGAAGTCGGAGACCGCGCGCAGGCCGCGGATGATCACGCGGGCGCCGTTCTCGACCGCGAAATCCATCAGCAGGTTGTTGAACGCCTTGACCTCGATGATGCCGTGCGCGCCGTTGCCGTTGAGCGCCTGGGCCTCCTCGGTCACCATGGCGACGCGCTCCTGGGTGTTGAACAGCGGGCTCTTGCCGTCGCCGATCGCGATGCCGATGACCAGGCGGTCGACCACCCGGCTGGCACGCTGGATGATGTCGGAGTGGCCGGTCGTGATCGGGTCGAAGGTGCCGGGATAGAGCCCGACGCGCAGCTTGCTGGTCACCTCACGCCTCCTCGCCGCCGTTCGCGCCGGCGCCGTTTGAACCCGACCCGTTCGCCCCTGCCCCGTTCGCACCGTTTGTCCCCGTACCGTTCGTCCCCGCGTCGGCGGTCTCGGTGTCGGCAATGCGCGTCACCGAGACGACGCGGTCGCCCTCATCCACCCGGAGCAAGGTCACGCCCTGGGTCTTGCGTCCGGCGATGCGCACGTCGCGCACCGGCGTGCGGATCAGTTGGCCGCCGTCGGTCATCAACATGATCTCGTCGTTCGCCGCGATCGGGAACGACGCCACGACGGTGCCGTTGCGCGGCGTCACGTCGATGTTGGCGATGCCCGAGCCGCCGCGCCCGGTGGCGCGATACACGTAGGCCGAGCTGCGCTTGCCGAAGCCCTTCTCCGTCACGGTCAGGAGGAACTCCTCGGCGGCCGCGAGCTCGGCGTAGCGCGCCTCGCCGAGCCGCGCCAGCGCCTCCTCCTGGCTGCCGGCGGCGGCCTCGTCGGTCTCTGGCGCCTCGTCGCCGCCTTGACGGCGGCGCGCGCCGGCGATGCGCAGATAGTCGTCGCGCTCCTCGGTGGTCGCCGGCACCGAATTGAGCACCGAGATCGAGATCACTTCATCGTCCTCGGCCAGGCGGATGCCGCGCACGCCGGTCGAGGTGCGGCTCGAGAACACGCGCACGTCGTCGACCGAGAAGCGGATGCACTTGCCCTCCCGGCTCGCCAGCAGCACGTCCTGATCGGCGCGGCACACCACGACTCCGACCAGGGCACCGAGAGAATTGCCGTCGTCGTCCTCGAGCTTCATCGCGATCTTGCCGTTGGCCTTGATGTTGATGAAGTCCGACAGCGCGTTGCGCCGCGCCTCGCCCTTCGAGGTCGCGAACATCACGCTCAGATGCTCGATCTCCTCGGTCGAGGCCGGCAGCGGCAGGATGGTGGCGATGCGCTCGCCCTCGGCCAACGACGGCAGCAGGTTGATGACCGGCTTGCCGCGCGCCTGCGGCGCACCCTCGGGCAGGCGCCAGACCTTGAGCTGGAAGGCGCGCCCGCCGGTCGTGAAGAACAGCACCGGCGTATGGGTATTCGCGACGAACAGCGTTTCGACGTAGTCCTCCTCGCGGGTCGCCATGCCGACGCGGCCCTTGCCGCCGCGGTTCTGCGCCCGGTAGGTCGACAGCGGCACGCGCTTGACGTAGCCGAGGTGGCTGACCGTGACGGCCATGTCCTCGCGCTGGATCAGGTCCTCGATGTCGGTGTCGAGCTCTGAGTCCTCGATCTGGCTGCGCCGCGGCGTCGCGAACGCCTCCTTCACCTTGACCAACTCCGCGCGCAGCAGCGCCATCAGGCGCGGCCGCGAGCCCAGGATATCGAGCAGGTCGACGATCTCCTTGCCGAGCGCGGCCAGCTCCTCGGCGATCTTGTCGCGCTCCAGCCCGGTCAGGCGCTGCAGCCGCAGCTCGAGGATGGCGCGCGCCTGGGCATCCGACAGGCGGTAGACGCCGCCTTCCTCGAGGACGCGGCCGGGCTCGTCGATCAGCGCGATCAGCGGCGCCACATCCGTGGCGGGCCATTTCTCGGCGATCAGGCGCTCCTTGGCGACCACCGGATCGGGCGATGAGCGAATCAGCGCGATCATCTTGTCGATGTTCGCGACCGCGATCGCCAGGCCGACCAGGATGTGGGCGCGGTCGCGTGCCTTGCCGAGCTGGAAGGTGGTGCGCCGGGTGATGACCTCGCGGCGGAACTCGACGAACGCCTCGAGGATCGGCTTGAGGCCGAGCATCTCGGGGCGGCCGCGGTTGAGCGCCAGGCTGTTGACGCCGAAGCTGGTCTGCAGCTGCGAGTGGCGGAACAGCTGGTTGAGCACGACGTCGGCCGAGGCGTCGCGCTTGAGCTCGATGACGACGCGCACGCCGTCGCGGTCGCTTTCGTCGCGCAGGTCCGAGATGCCCTCGATGACCTTCTCGTGCACCAGCTCGGCGATGCGCTCGACCATGCGCGCCTTGTTGACCTGGTACGGGATCTCGGTGGCGACGATCGCCTCGCGATCCTTGCGGATCTCCTCGATGTGGGTGCGCGCGCGCATCACCACCGAGCCGCGGCCGAAGTGCGCGGCCTCGCGGAGGCCCACCTCGCCCAGATTGTGCGGCGCGATGTTGGTCGCCATGCCGACCGCGATGCCGCCGGCGCCGTTGACCAGCAGGTTGGGGAACTCGGCCGGCAGAACGGTCGGCTCCTTGGTGCTCTCGTCGTAGTTCGGCTGGAAGTCGACGGTCTCCTTGTCGATGTCGGCGAGCAGCGCCTCGGCCGAGCGGGCGAGCCGCGCCTCGGTGTAGCGCATGGCCGCCGGGGGATCGCCGTCCATCGAGCCGAAATTGCCCTGGCCCTCGATCAAGGGCACCCGCATGGAAAAATCCTGCACCATGCGGACCATGGCGTCGTAGATCGCGCTGTCGCCGTGCGGGTGGTAGGTGCCCATGACGTCGCCGACGATGCGCGCCGACTTGCGGAACGCGCGGTTCCAGTCGTAGCCGCCCTCCTTCATGGCGTAGAGGATGCGGCGGTGCACCGGCTTGAGCCCGTCGCGCACGTCGGGCAAGGCGCGCGACACGATCACGCTCATGGCGTAATCGAGGTAGCTCTTGCGCATCTCCTCTTCGATGGCGATCGGGGCGACGTCGAACCCGGGCGACGATCCGGGGGGCGGCGGGGTGGTGGTCAAAGCGGCAATACCTTGTCAGTCAGGGCGCCGCGGGGCGGGTCCGCCGGGTGCCTATTGAGATCGGTAAAAACTAGCAGATCCCGCACCTGCGAACAATGACACCGAAAACGCCGATTCGCCCTAATCGGCCAAGCCTTTAGCCGGCGGCAGCGAGTACGTGACGACGGCGTGCGCGACCGCTTCGGGCTGGCCCCGCGAGCGCAAGATGATGTCGCCGACCGCGAGCCGCCGGCCGAGCTTGAGCAAGCGGCCCTCGGCGGTGATCGCGGCGGGTGCCGGCCGGCGCAGGAAATTGATCGACAGGCTGGTCGTGACCGCCAGCTCGACCCGGCCGAGCCGGCTCATCACCAGCCCGTACATGGCGATGTCGGCGAGCGCCATCTGCGCCGGGCCCGCGATCGTGCCGCCCGGCCGCAGCAGCTGGCGCGACGCCGGCATGACGAGCGAGATCGTGCCGAAGCCGAGCCGTTGCACGCGGATGCCGAGCTGCCCGACATAGGGCACGAGATCGCGCATCACCGCCGCGAACGCCGCCTTGCTGATGCGCGGCTTGCGCGCCGCGACGCTCATGGCGTCCCGCGCGCGACGATCATCCCGCGCATTGTCCCGCCCTCTCCGAAAAGATTTGAGTCGTGAGCGCTGCTTTTGTCGGACGCGCGCGCTGCGCAGCGCGCGCGAGCGCTGAATGCATCAGGGGCCAGAGGTCGGGTGTCAGGGGTCAGGCTGCCCGTCTGCCTGATCCCTGACTCCTGACCTCCGGCCCCCGAACCGCAGTCACGCATCTGTGCGATCTTACGACAGAACACCTACAAGATACAGTGGGCAGATTTTGTGCAGCGCCAAACTCTGGTAGAAGCGGGCGCTCAGCCGCCGCGCGCGCGCGGGAAGCGCGCGGTGAGCTGGCGCGTGCTGCTGCGCGCGCCGGCATCGAGCGCCGCGACCGCGGCGGCGATCGCACCGCTTGCGCCGCCGGCGCAAGCGGCTTCGAGCCGGCCGGCCAGCTCGGACACCGCGATGAGGCCGTAGCTGCCGACGGTGCCCTTCAGCGTGTGGGCCTCGCGCGCCAGCGCGGCGCGGTCGGCGGCGGGGTCGAGCCGCGCCAGCGCGTCGATCCGGCGCGCCAGATCGGCGACCAGATTGTCGACCAGCGCGTGGAACGCGTCGTCGCCGATCAGCGCGCGCAGCCGATCGAGACGATCGAGATCGATCGCCGCCGCCGGCTCAGTCACGGCAGCGCTGCCAGATCGCGCGCACGAGATCGGGCAGCTTGACGGGATCGTAGGGCTTGCCGATCACGTCGGCGGCGCCGAGCTCGCGGTAGCGCGCGAGGTCATCGTCCTGGACCTTGGCGGTCATGAAGACCACCGGCACGGCGGTCAGCGCCGGAATCTTGCGCAGCGCCTTGAGCGTCGCCGGGCCGTCCATCACCGGCATCATGACGTCGAGCAGGATGAGGTCGGGCGCGAACGCCGTGGCCTCGGCCAGCGCCTCGGTGCCCGACGCGCAGGTCTTGACCAAGAAGCCGCCGACGCGCTCGAGCGAGATCCGCGTCAGCAGGGTCAAAGTCGGGTCGTCGTCGACGTAGAGCAGGCGCGACAGGCTCGGCTCCGCCGGCGGCGGCGATCCCGGAGTTGCAGGGCTCATGGTCTCACCGGTCGACCCACGCGGCAAATAGTAGCAAGATTCGCCTATTCCCGCGACTGGCCCGTGGCACGGCGCCCGCGCCGCTGCTTTGGCTGTCGCGAAAATGCCTGACTTTGCTAGGCTGGGGCATGGCTTCGCGCACGATCTTGGCCGGGCGTCGCATCAAGCGGGCGAGCGCCGGCGTCGCCGGCGCGCTGATCGGTCTGGTCGGGCTGAGCGCGCCGGGTCCGGCCGCCGACGCGCCCACGGCGATCGAGACGGCCGGGCGCGCCAAGCTGCAGATCTGCCGCAGCTGGATCATGTTCCGTACCTGCCAAGACTACAGCCGGGTCGACATCCCGGCCCGGGTCGCGGTCGGCGACACGCTGTACCTGGAGTTCGGCTCGAACCCGAAGAGCGTGAGCTTCGCGGTCGGCGCGATCCGTCGGGTCGACAGCGTGTGCACGGTGTTCACCGAGCCACCCGCCCCCGACACCGACGAGACCGAAGTCGACAAGCTGACCATCGCGCCCTGCCGCTGAGGATTTGGCAGCGAGCTAGGCGCGCGATGCCGGCCGCTGTTGTCCGGCTCGCCCGGCCATCGCCGGCGTCGCGTGGATCTCCTGCGGCGACTCGACGTCGGCCTCGGCAAGCGCCGCGGCGGCCTCCTCGACCGCGAGGTCGAGCTGCTGGCGCCAGTCGCGGAACGCCTTGACGGCGTAGTCCTCCTCGCCGCGCCGCTCCACCACCATCAGGACGTCGGTCGACGTCTTGGCGAACCAATAGCCGGGATAGTCGTCGAGCTGGCGGAACGCCGGTCCCGGCACGGCAGCCTCGCGCAGCTCGCGGATCAGCGCGTCGATCGCCCGGCGCTGGTTGGTCAGCAGGCGCAGGTAGTAGGCCCCTGCGTCGGTCGACCATCCGACATTCTTCAGCCGCATAGCCGGTCCCGCACCCGCGATTGACACGTCATGGCGCGGCGCGTTTATTGCACCGCTTCCGACATTTCCTAGCACATCTTCGACGATCCCGCCAAAGGACGCGCGCTTGCTCATGACTCCGCCCGACGCCTCCCTCGACATTGCCACGATGAAATTCGGCATCGGCCAGCCGGTGCCGCGCAGCGAGGACCCGCGCCTGCTGCGCGGCCAGGGCCGCTACACCGACGACGTCACCCTGCCCGGCCAGGCCTACGCCGTGATGGTGCGCAGCCGCCACGCCCACGGCGTCATCCGCGCGATCGACACCGCCGCGGCGCGCGCCCTGCCGGGCGTGCTCGGCGTGTGGACCGGCGCCGACCTCGAGGCCGCCGGCTACGGCACCTTGAAATGCAACATCACCTTCCCGAACCGCGACGGCTCGGCCATGAAGCTGCCGCGCCGTCCCGCCATGCCGACCGACAAGGTGCGCTTCGTCGGCGATCCGGTGGCGTTCGTGGTCGCCGCGACGCCGAGCCAGGCCAAGGATGCCGCCGAGGCGGTGGTCGTCGACATCGATCCGCTGCCGGCGGTGACGACGCCGCGCGCCGCCGTCAAGCCGGGCGCGCCGCTGCTCTACGACGACGTGCCCAACAACATCGCGCTCGACTATCACTTCGGCGACGCCGACAAGGTCGCCGCGGCGTTCGCGCAGGCCGCGCACGTGACGCGCCTCGAGCTCGCCAACAACCGCATCGTGGTCAGCGCCATGGAGCCGCGCTCGGCCTTGGCCGCGTACGACGCGACCGCCGACAAGTGGACCCTGCATGTCGGCTGCCAGGGCGTGTTCGGGCTGCGCGGCCAGATCGCCAAGGACATCCTCGGCGTGCCGGTCGAGAAGGTGCGCGTGCTGACCGGCAATGTCGGCGGCTCGTTCGGCATGAAGGCGTTCGTCTATCCCGAGTATGTCGGGCTGTTCCATGCCGCGCGCGCGCTCGGCCGCCCGGTCAAATGGACCGACGAGCGCTCGGAAAGCTTCTTGTCCGACCATCACGGCCGCGATCACGAGGTCACCGCCGAACTGGCGCTCGACCGCGACCACAATTTCCTGGCGGTGCGCTTCACCGGCTACGGCAACGTCGGCGCCTTCCTCAATCCGGTCGCGACCCTGATGCCGACGCTCAACACCGTGAAGAACGCGATCGGCGTCTACAAGACGCCGCTGATCGAGTCGTCCGTGAAGGTCGTGTTCACCAACACCTCGATCGTCAGCGCCTATCGCGGCGCTGGACGGCCCGAGGGCAACTACTACATGGAGCGGCTGGTCGACGCCGCGGCGCGCGAGCTCCGCATCGACCCGGTGGCGTTGCGGCGGCGCAACCACATCCAGCCGGCCGAGATGCCCTACGCGACGCCGGTCGCCACGACCTACGACAGCGGCGAGTTCACGAAGCTGCTCGACCAGGCCCTCAAGGCCGCCGACTGGGACGGCTTCGAGACGCGCCGGGCCGGCAGCGTCGGGCGCGGAAGGCTGCGCGGCCGCGGCATCGGCAACTATCTCGAAGTCACGGCACCGCCGCAGAACGAGATGGGCGGCATACGGTTTGAGTCCGATGGCACCGTGACGATCGTCACCGGCACGCTCGACTACGGCCAGGGCCACGCTTCGCCGTTCGCCCAGGTGCTGACCAGCAAGCTCGGCGTGCCGTTTGACAAGATTCGCCTGCTGCAGGGCGACAGCGACCAATTGGTCGCGGGCGGCGGCACCGGCGGCTCGAAGTCGATCATGGCGAGCGGCGCCGCGATCGTCGAAGCCAGCGACAAGGTGATCGACCACGGCAAGCAGATCGCGGCGTTCGTGCTCGAGGCCGCGGTCGCCGACATCGAGTTCGGCAACGGCGCCTTCACGATCGCGGGCACCGACCGCGCGATCGGCATCATGGCGCTGGCGGAAAAACTGCGCGGCGGCCTGAAGCTGCCGGCCGACCTGCCGCAATCGCTCGACGTCACCCACGTGCACAAGGCGGCGCCGTCGGCGTTTCCCAACGGCTGCCACGTCGCCGAGGTCGAGGTCGATCCCGACACCGGCGTCATCGAGGTCGCGCGCTACCACATGGTCAACGACTTCGGCACTCTCATCAATCCGCTGCTGGTCGAAGGCCAGACCCACGGCGGCGTGGTCCAGGGCATCGGCCAGGCGCTGATGGAGCGCACGGTGTTCGACACCGAGGGCCAACCGCTGACCGGCTCGTACATGGACTACGCGGTGCCGCGCGCCGGCGACGCGCCGCTGTTCAGCTTCGTGAGCCACCCGGTGCCGGCCAAGACCAACGTGCTGGGCGCCAAAGGCTGCGGCGAGGCCGGCTGCGCCGGCTCGCTGCCGGCGGTCATGAACGCGGTGGTCGACGCGCTGTCCGGGCTCGGCATCCGGCACATCAACATGCCGGCGACCCCGCTTGCGGTCTGGCAGGCGATCGACGCCGCGCGGCGCGGCAGCGCCACCTAAGCGCCATCGCGGCTGAGCTCCCGGAAGACGCCGCGGGCGCGGGCATCGCGAAGCCGATACAATGGCGCCATCTCGATTCGGAAATCCGACGTGACCGATCGCCCGACCATCACGTACCGGTTTCACCTCGCGCACGGCGTCGAGGAGATGGCGCTCGGCTTCGATCTCGCGACGTTCGCGCTCGAGCAGCCGGCCGACAAGCCGCCGGCCGATTGGGCCAAGCTCGAATTCCATCAGTGTCCGCACTGCCCGCTGACGCCGGCCGAGAGCCCGCTGTGCCCGTTTGCGCACGGCCTCTCGGGCTTCGTCGAGCGTTTCGAGGATTTTCGCTCCTTCGACCAAGCCACCATCGAGGTCGTAACCGACGGTCGCACCGTGGTCGCCGAGAAGCCGCTGCAGGACGGCATGGCGTCGCTGGTCGGCCTGATCGGCGCCACCTCGGGCTGCCCGCATCTGGACTATTTCCGGCCGATGGCGCGCTTCCATCTGCCATTCGCGCGCGACGACGAGACGCTGTTCCGGGT
The DNA here is from genome assembly GCA_016195115.1 of Pseudomonadota bacterium. Classification (GTDB taxonomy): domain Bacteria; phylum Pseudomonadota; class Alphaproteobacteria; order Elsterales; family Elsteraceae; genus JACQAI01. The sequence goes on along the minus strand of JACQAI010000270.1, from coordinate 7,452 downwards.
CTTCGCGATGTACCTGCTCGGCCGCTATCTGAAGGACGGCGCGGTCGGCCGTGCAACCTTGGACGATCTGCGCGCACTCACCGAATCGGCGACCCGGGTCAACCGCGGCATGGCCGACCGGGTGCGCGCCGCGTTCAACCGCGACGTCGTGGTCAATGCCGTGATCATCCTCGACATGTTCGCGCGCGCGGTGCCGTTCGCGATCGAGGACGGGCTCAACGAGCTGCGCGCCATGTACGGCCTGCCGGCGCTCGAGAACGACGGTTGAGCACACGCGGGACGGCGGACAGGGGTCGTCGGTTGCCCGATAGTGCGCTAGCATGCCCGGGCGCCTTGCCTGGAGCGCGCCCGTGGCAGTCGAGACCACGCCGATCACCTACCGGTTCCATCTCCCCGCCGGTGTCGAGGAGATCGCACTGCGCTTCGACACCGCGACGTTCATGCTCCAACGCGACGGCGGCGCGGCCGCGCCCGCCTGGGCGGCGCTCGGCTTCCACCAGTGTCCGCACTGCCCCCTGACGCCCGATCAGTCGCCGCTCTGCCCGTTCGCCAGCGGGCTATCCGGTTTCGTCGAGCGCTTCGAGCACTTCGACTCGTTCGACGAGGCCACGATCGAGATCGTCACCGATACGCGCACCGTGGTCGCGACCAAGCCGCTGCAGCAAGGCATGGCGTCGCTGGTCGGCTTGATCGGCGCGACCTCGGGCTGTCCCCACCTTGCGTTCTTCCGGCCGATGGCACGCTACCATCTGCCATTCGCGCGCGACGACGAAACCTTGTACCGGGTGTTTTCCATGTACCTGCTGGGACGTTACCTGGGCGACGCGGAGCCGCCCGCGGGCGTGGCCGCGATGGACGGCCTGCGGGCGCTGACCGAGGCCGCCACGCAGGTCAACCGGGGTATGGCGGAGCGCGTGCGCGCCGCGTTCAGCAAGGACGTCGTGGTCAACGCCGTGGTCATCCTCGACATGTTCGCCCAGGCGGTGCCCTACGTGATCGAGGACGGGCTGGACGAGCTCCGCCCCATGTTCGGCCCGCCGGGCGCGGGCGACGCGTGACGGCCTATCACGTTCGCGCCGCCGATCTGACGCGCGCCGCCGATCGCGCGGCGCTGGTCGCGTTGCTCGACGCCTACGCGCGCGATCCCATGGGCGGCGGCCAGCCGCTCGCGGCCGCGGTCGCGGCGACGCTCGCCGACAAGCTGGCCGCCCAACCGACCGCGCGCGCCTGGCTGGCGTTCGCCCCCGACGGCGAGCCGGCCGGCGTCGCGGTCGGCTTCATCGGCTTCTCGACGTTCGCCGCCACGCCGCTCCTCAACCTGCATGACCTCGCGGTCGCTGCCGCGCATCGCCGCCGCGGCGTCGGGCACCAGCTGCTCGCCGCGGTCGAGGATGCGGCGCGCGCGCTCGGCTGCTGCAAGGTCACGCTCGAGGTGCGCGACGACAACGCCACGGCGCAGCGTCTCTACCGCGCGCTCGGCTTTGGCGACGGCGCCGCCCCCCACCGCTTCCTGGCCAAGCCGCTATAGCCGGCCGCCCGGCGACGGCGCCGCTGGCCACCTCAGTGCGGCCGACCCGTGGCGGCGCGACGGGCGCGCACGCGAGCAGCGGCGCGCCGCAGGCGCGCGGCGCGCAAGGAGTCGGGATCGGCCTTGCTGCGATCGCCGCCGCGCCGCTCGAGGTGGCCGGTCTCCGCCAGCACCAGCGGACTGAGGGTCGCGAGCAGCTGGCGCGCCAACTGATACCGCGCCAGCAAGGGCGACGGCGCCGGCCGGTGCGCCGGCACCTGCGGCGTCGCGCCCAGGTCAACCATGGTCTTGGGCGCGAAGAACGCGGCGAGGCGTTGGATGCGCTCGTGCCGGTTGTTGCGGGTGAACGGCATGGCATGCCCCCTCTGATGCCAGCATTCGATACCCGGAAAACGCGCGATCGCAACCGCGCGGGACCGGCGTCCCGCTTTTGACGCGGTTCGCGCACACGCCTGTCACAGCGTCGCGGACGGTGCGGGGCCAGCACCCCGTTAGCCGAGCTGCGCCTCGAGATCGTCGAACAGGTCATCGAGCTCGTGGCGACCGTCGATCAGGTGCGCGCGGTTGTGCTCGAGCGTGGGCAGGCAGGCGAAATAGCGGTCGCGCGCCTCGGCCTGGCTGAGCTGCCCGAGGCGGTCGATCTCATCAAGGATGCGGACCAGGCGCGCGACCGGATCGTCGACCTGGTCGTAGCGCTCGTCGATCAGCTCGGGAAAGCCCTTGAAGCCGATGCCGCAGAGGTAGCGCAGGGTGCGGGCGGTCGAGACCACGATGAAGGGTTGGTAGTTGAGCATCGGCTTCAGCACCTTCTCGGTGCTGAACGGCGCGCAGTCGGCGCCGACCTCGGTCTCGGAGACCAGATTGAAATAGCTCTGCCGATACGGCCAGCCGGCCAGCACGGCGTGGTGATCGATGCTGTCGGGCGGCACGTCGACGGTGAGCGGCAGCCGCGGCTGCAGGCGCCGCCACGCCGCGCGCAGAAAGTCCGTGCGCTCGGGAAAGGCGCAGCCGTTGTTGAGGTCGAGGTCGGCCGCCGGGAAGCTCACCAGACTGCCATCGATTAGACCCCGCCCGGCCAAGTACGTGACGACCAGCTGGCGGTGGAAGCGCGGCCGCCAGTTCATCGACAGGAAGCGCTTCGGGCGCAGTCGGTTGCTGCGCTGCTCCTCGGCGATCTCGGCCGGCTCGACATAGTGCTCGGCGAAGTCGTCGCGGCTCATCGGCACCAGGCGCATCACGAAGCTCTGCTCGTTGCCCGCCAAGCGCTCGAGGGTGAAGGCGCGGCCCTGCGCGTTGGCCTGGTAGTGCCGCTGCACCGAGCCGGGCGACATCGCCAAGGTGCGGAAGCGGAAGGCGTGGGCCTCGTAAAGGCGGCGCGCACGCAGCCACTGGGTGAACGACTGGACGCCGCTGACATTGCCCGAGACGAACCACACCTGGCGGGGTGGCAGGTCGTGCGCGACGACGAAGTTCTGGATGACGTCGAACACCCAGGCCTTGGCGGCGCCGTCGAGCTCGAGCGGGGTCTGCTCGTGGGCGATCCACACCAGGATCACGGCGCGGCCGGCGCGTGCCTGCTCGAGCACCGCCGCCGGCACGCCGGGCGCCAGCGCCTGGTTGGCCGCGAAGCTTTCGCGCAGGTTGTAGCGCAGCTCGAGCGGGTAGACGAACGGCGCGCCGATGCGCAGCAGCACGTCGGTGCGCTCGCACGTGAGCCCGCCCGGGCTCACCATGCACAGCGTCCCCATGGTGACGCAGTCGGCGCGCTGCTGCTCGATCGGCGCATCGCCGCCCGGCCACGGGCAATTCGGCCGGATCTCGACACGCGTGCCGTCGGCGTCGCGGGTCAGCCGATCGAAGGCGAACGTGAGCATGACGGCGCCTAGCGGTGCCGAGCCGCGCGTCGAGCTCGCGCAGCATGGTGTCGAGCTGGTGACGGCCCTCGATCAGATGGGCGTGGTTATGCTCGAGCTCGGGTCGGCATTCGACCCAGAAATCGCGCAGCGCCGCCCGCGAGCGCCGGCCGAGCGCGTCGATCTGGCCGAGCAGGCCGAGCATGCGCGCGGCATCGGTGCCGGGCTTGTCGTAGCTCTCGTCGATGACGCGGCCGAAGCTCTTGAAGCCGAGCGCATGCAGATAGTGCAGCGTGTCGGGCCGCCCAACCCAGACGAAGGGATGATGGTTGAGCATCGGCGTCAGCAGTCGGTCGTCGACCAACGGCGGGCCGCTGAACGCTGCGTCGCTCGCGATCGAGACGTAGCTCTGCCGGTACGGCTGTGCCGCGGCGACGCGCAGCGGCAAGGTCGACTGCAGCGCCAGCCAGCCTGCGCGCACGCGCTCCTGGAACTCCGGCATGCCGGGCACCACGAAGGCGCAGCGCTCGTTGAGCTCGATCGGCGCCGCGTCGAAGCGCACCAGGCTGTTCTCGAGATGCCCGGCGGCCTGCAGGCTGCTGACGACGACTTGGCGATGGCGTTCGACACCGTCGTTGAGGCAGAGGAGATGCTTGTCGCGCAGCGCGCCGCTCGCACGCTCCGCCGCCAGCGCGTCGGCGCCGACATAGCGGGCGCGGAACGCCTCGGGCGACAGCGCCACCGTCCAGGCGCGTGCCGTGCCGTCGGCATCGTCGAGCGCGCTCTCGACATCCCAGCCCCGTTCGTTGGCCCGATAGGTCGCCTGGGCGAACCCCGGGAACACCGACAGCGCGCGCAGCTCCGGCACCTCGGGCAGGTACAGGCCGCGCGCGCTGAGCCATTCGGCCTGCTCGTCGAGCGCCGAGACCGTGCCGGTCGCCAGCCACACCGCGCCGCGTGGCAGCGCGTGCTGGATGATCAGCATTTCGATGACGTCGAACAGCCAGACGGTGCCTTCGGCATTGAGCGCGAGCAGGATCGCCTGGTGGCCGAGCCAGATCAGGATGACGGCGCGGCCGCGGCGGGCGCGATCGAGCACCGCCGGCGGCAGGTCGGGCGCGAGCGCCGGCGCGCCGGCCGCCAGGGTCGCGACGCCGCGCGCGGTCAGCTCGAGCGGATAGACGAACGGGCGATCCTCGCGCAGCACGGCGTCGGTCGCCGCGAGCCGCACCCGGTCCGGCACCAGCACGGCGAGCCGCAGCAACCAGCCGGCGCTGAAGCGGCCGGACGGCGTGGCGCAGTTGGCGCGCGCGCGCACCCGGCGGCGATCCTCCGCCAGCTCGATGTCGTCGTAGGCGAGCGTCAGCATGGAGGCCGACGACCGGCCGACGACCGGCCGACCCCCTGCGCGTCGGCCTCAGAACGGGATTTCGTCGTCCAGGTTGCCGCCGCCGCGCGGGAAGCCACCACCCGCCCGGCCGCCGCCGGCGCCGGCCGCGACCGGCTCGGCCGCGTAGTCGTCGCCGCCGCCGCCGCCCGCGCCGGCGCCGCGCGAATCGAGCAGGGTCAGGTCGCCGCGGTAGTTCTGCAGCACGACCTCGGTCGAATACTTCTCGACGCCGGCCTGATCGGTGTATTTGCGCGTCTGCAGCTGGCCTTCCAGGTAAACCTTCGAGCCCTTCTTGAGGTACTGCTCGGCGACCCGGGCGAGGTTCTCGTTGAAGATCACGACGCGGTGCCACTCGGTTTTTTCGCGCCGTTCTCCGGACGTCTTGTCCTTCCAGTTTTCCGAGGTCGCGACCGACAAATTGACGATCTTGCGGCCGTCCTGGGTGCTGCGGACCTCGGGGTCACGCCCCAGATTGCCGACCAGGATCACCTTGTTGACGCTGCCCGCCATGGCCGCACCTCTTGCATTGAGAACAAAACAGGAATATCCGATCCGGGAGGCTCGCGCAACGCTACCGTCATACCCCCTGCTCTGACCCCGATCGGACGGCGCTATGTCTCGCTCAGAGAGCCCGCGGATGCAACCCGTTGACGCGAAAAAACTTATCCCCGCAATGCACAGAATCCGCGGCCGCGCGAGAGTCGCCGCGGCCGGCGCCTGACCCTATATTCGCGGGTATCATGACCAGCCAGATCTCGATCCGCGGCGCGCGCGAACACAATCTGAAGAACATCGACGTCACGCTGCCGCGCGACAGCCTGGTCGTGATCACCGGGCTCAGCGGCTCGGGCAAGTCGAGCCTGGCGTTCGACACGATCTACGCCGAAGGCCAGCGGCGCTACGTCGAGAGCCTGTCGGCCTACGCGCGCCAGTTCCTCGAGCTGATGCAGAAGCCCGACGTCGACTCGATCGAGGGCCTGTCGCCGGCGATCTCGATCGAGCAGAAGACGACCTCGCGCAACCCGCGCTCGACGGTCGGCACGGTGACCGAGATCTACGACTACCTGCGCCTGCTCTACGCCCGCATCGGCGTGCCCTACTCGCCCGCGACCGGCCTGCCGATCGAGAGCCAGACGGTCAGCCAGATGGTCGACCGCATCACGACGATGCCGGAAGGCACGCGGCTCTACCTCCTGGCGCCGATCATCCGCGGTCGCAAGGGCGAGTACCGCAAGGAGCTGCAGGATCTGCAGAAGCGCGGCTTCCAGCGCGTCAAGATCGACGGCAAGCTGATGGAGATCGCCGACGCGCCGGCGCTCAACAAGAAGCTCAAGCACGACATCGAGGTCGTGGTCGACCGCGTGGTCGTGCGCGACGGCCTCGGCAACCGGCTGGCCGACAGCCTCGAGACCGCGCTCGAGCTGGCCGACGGCCTGGTGTTCGCCGAGAACGCCGACACCAAGGAGCGCACGACCTTCTCGGCCAAGTTTGCCTGCCCGATCTCAGGCTTCACGCTCGACGAGATCGAGCCGCGGCTGTTCTCGTTCAACAGCCCGTTCGGCGCCTGCCCGGAGTGCGACGGCCTCGGCGCCAAGATGTTCTTCGATCCCGAGCTGGTGGTGCCCGACGAGACCAAATCGCTGGCCGACGGCGCGGTCGCGCCGTGGGCGCACACGTCCTCGCAGTATTACGGCCAAACCCTGGACAGTTTGGCCCGTCATTTCAAAACCTCGACGCAGATCGCGTGGCAGGATCTCGACAAAAAAGTCCGCCAGGCGATCCTGTCCGGCACCGGCGAGACGCCGGTGACCATGCGGTACAACGACGGGCTGCGCTCGTACGAGACCAAGAAGCCCTTTGAGGGCGTGGTCCCCAACTTGGAGCGGCGCTGGCGCGAGACCGACAGCGCCTGGGTGCGCGAGGAGCTCGCCCGCTTCCAGAACTCCCGCGCCTGCGACGCGTGCAAGGGTTATCGGCTCAAGCCCGAGACGCTGTGCGTCAAGATCGGCACCAAGCATATCGGCGAGGTCGCCGACATGTCGATCGCCGAGGCCGAGCGCTGGTTCAAGGCGCTGCCCAAGGTGCTGGGCGCCAAGCAGCAGGAGATCGCCCAGCGCATCCTCAAGGAGATCACCGAGCGCCTGACCTTCTTGAACAATGTCGGGCTCGAGTACCTGACCCTCGGTCGCGCGTCGGGCACGCTCTCGGGCGGCGAGAGCCAGCGGATTCGCCTGGCCTCGCAGATCGGCTCCGGCTTGACCGGCGTGCTCTACGTGCTCGACGAGCCCTCGATCGGCTTGCACCAGCGCGACAACCAACGGCTCCTGGAGACGCTCCGCAAGCTGCGCGACCTCGGCAACACGGTCATCGTGGTCGAGCACGACGAGGAGGCGATTCGGTCCGCCGACTACCTGGTCGACATGGGCCCGGGCGCCGGCATCCACGGCGGCGCGGTGGTCGCGGCCGGCACGCCCGAGCAGGTCATGCAGACCCCGGCGAGCATCACGGGCCAGTATCTGACCGGGCTGCAGCAGATCCAGCTGCCGCTGGCACGCCGCCAGGGCCGCCGCGAGCAGCACCTCACCGTGGTCGGCGCGCGCGGCAACAACCTGCAGAACGTCACGGTCGACCTGCCGCTCGGCACCTTCACGTGCGTCACCGGCGTGTCGGGCGGCGGCAAG
>JACQAI010000269.1 GCA_016195115.1 Pseudomonadota bacterium | reverse complement strand
GGCGCCGACGGCGGTGCCTGCGTCCGAGATGCCGCCCGTGTCAGAGCGCTCGGGCGTGCCGCTCGCCTCCGGCGCGGACAGCTTCGGGCCCGCGGCGCCGATCATCAGGCCGGCGAACAGCACGCCCTTGAACGGCGTGCCGGCGGTCGCCATGGCGCGCACGGTCGGCTGGACGATCTCGGCGAGCACGCGCTGCTCGAGCGCCGGCGTCAGGATCGGGGCCGGCGAATAAGCGCCCATGCCGCCGGTGTTGGGGCCCTGGTCGCCGTCATGCACGCGCTTGTGATCCTGCGCCGAGGCGAGCGGCAGCACGTGCGTGCCGTCGACCAGCGCGAAGTAGCTGACCTCCTCGCCGGTCAGGAACTCTTCCACCACGACCTCGTGGCCGGCGTCGCCGAAGCGGTTCTCGTCGAGCGCCGCGCGTACCGCGGCCTCGGCCTCGGCCACCGTCATCGCCACCGTGACGCCCTTGCCGGCGGCGAGGCCATCGGCCTTGACCACGATCGGCGCGCCGTGCGCGCGCACGTGGGCGAGCGCCGCCGCGCTGTCGCGAAACCGGCCGTAGCGCGCGGTCGGAATGCCCTCGCGCGCGCACAGATCCTTGACGAAGCCCTTGGACGCCTCGAGCACGGCGGCCGCCCGGGTCGGCCCGAAGCTCGCGATGCCGGCTTCATCGAGCCGATCGACCAGCCCGAGCGCCAGCGGCTGCTCCGGCCCGACCACGACGAAGTCGATCTTCTGCCCCCGCGCGAAGTCGACCAGCGCGTCGAGGTCGGTCTGGCCGATCGCCACGCACTCGGCCTCGGCCGCGATGCCGGCATTGCCCGGCGCGCAATACAGTTTCGTCACCAGCGGCGAGGCGCCGAGCGCCCAGCACAGCGCGTGCTCGCGCCCGCCACCGCCGACCACCAGCACTTTCATGCGCACACCCGCATCATCGCCGCCGGTATGCCCGCCGCAGCGGGTCCGATCAAGCCGAAACGGTCGAGCCCGTCACGCCGCGTCCCTCCCATCCATTCCTCCCCCGCGCGAAGCGTGGGGGAGGGTAGGGAGGGGGCCGTTGTGGCTTTGTGATTCGAGGAAGGTGCACCACCGCTGCATCCAGACGGAGTATTATTTCAGCGGCGAAGCCCCGGCGCCGCGATCGCCGCGGTGACTAATTGAAGGCAAATCGATGCGCCACACGGACAGCTTGCTAGTTGGTTGGCTAAACACGAGCGTCAGCTCTCTGATGAGAGAAGGCGCCGGCCTTCTGTCGCAGTTCAGAACAGCGCTAGCCACTTCGTTGGACAGCACCGTAGATTTTGGCGCCGCGCCGATCACGCAGCGTATCATTGGCGCGTTTCCCACGGTGGCGTTGTTCGGGAAAGGGCTGTTGTTCCCAAAAAATCAGGGTCAGAGTAAGATTTATTGATCCGCCCGCCGCCGCGCACTAGAGTGAGCCCCCAGCTTCCGGAAGGCACAACGCGATGGCCCGGCTCGGCCGCTATTTCCTGCCCGACCAGCCGTTGCACGTCATCCACCGCGGCAACAACCGCGGCGCCATCTTCTTCCGCGACGACGACTACGCGCAGTACCGCGACTGGCTGGTCGCCGCGGCCGGCGACTACGGCTGCCAGGTCCACGCCTACGTGCTGATGACCAACCACGTCCATTTCCTGGTGACGCCACGGCGCGAGGACAGCCTGCCGCGCGCGATGCAGTCGCTCGGCCGGCGCTACGTGCGCCACGTCAACGCCGCCCGTCGCCGCAGCGGCACCTTGTGGGAGGGCCGCTATCGCGCCGCGCCGATCGACAGCGCGGCGTACTTCCTGGCGTGTTGCCGCTACGTCGAGCTCAACCCGGTGCGCGCCGGCCTGGTGCGCCATCCGCGCGAACACCCATGGTCGAGCTATCGCGCCCATGCCGAGGGCGCCCCCGATGCCCTGGTCAGCGATCACCCGATCTATCGCGCACTCGGGCGCAGCCGCGCCGACCGCCAGGAGGCCTACCGCGCGTTGTTCCGCGGCGCGCTGTCGCGCGACTTCGTCGACGCGTTGCGGGTCGCGACCAACGGCGGCTGGGCGCTCGGCGACGCACAATTCGCGAAGGAGATCGCCGCGGCGGCCGGGCGCCGCGCGGTGCCGTTGGCGCCGGGCCGTCCGGCGAAAGGCCGGCGCCGCGACCGCCGCCAGCTCGAGCTGCTGTGATCGCGCCGGCGCAGGTGCGCGCGAGACGCCTGGCCGGATTCGGTTGCGTGACATGCCACGGCCGCGCGACCAACCCGGTGACATTGCCCCTGGAAAACGGCAATATGCCCTCCCATATGGGGAAATATTGCCGAAGGGTGCCCCAATGCGCCGACCCGTCATAGAGGTGGTCGCCGAGAAACTCGGCGGCCGGGAAAACCTCGGCGTCGAGGTGGTGTCCGACGCCGAGCTCGCCCGCGTGGTCACGGAGCGGCTGCCGCTCGCCACCCTCCGGCACGTTCACCTGCGCTGCCACCTGTCGAAGGTCGAGGTCGAGGGCTTCGTCATTGCGCCCCGCACCCGGCGCCATCGCGCACGACGTGCCGAGCCGCTCAACGTCGAGGAATCCGACCGCCTGGTCCGCCTCGCCCGCATCCAGACCCTCGCCGAGCAGGTTTTCGAAGACCCCGAGAAGGCCAACCAGTGGCTGCGCGAGCCGCTCGGCATCCTGGGCGGCCAGCCGCCGCTCGCGTACGCCCGCACCGACGCCGGGTCGCGCGTGATCGAGCAGATCCTCGCCAAGATCGACTGGGGCGCCGCCGCCTGATGCAGCTCTGGCGGCTGTCGACGCGGCACCACGCCCGCAGCTTCGACGGGGGCTACGGCTTGGCGAACGACGGTCGGTGGAACACCGTCGGGCGTCCGGTCACCTATGCTTCGACGGTCGCCTCGTTGAGCGCGCTCGAGAAGCGCGTGCACGTCCTCAGCCCCGGCCTGCTGCCGCCGCTCGAGATGGTCGAGTTCGAGGTTCCCGACGGGACGCCGATCGCGACGCTCGATCCCGCAACCTTGCCGGCCGATTGGATCAGGCGTCAGGCCCACACCCAGGCGCTCGGCGACCAGTGGCTCGACGCGGTGACGGCAGCGATCCTGCTCGTACCGTCGGCCATCGTCGCGCTCGCCAACGCGCCGGACCTCAACGGCCTGGTCAACCACCGGCACCCCCGGACGGCCGGGATCACGATCAAGGCGATCACGCCCTTTACCCTCGACCCGCGCCTGTTTTGAGACCGCGCGGGGAGACGTAAGGAGATAACTATTATGTCCCTGGAATTTCCGGAATTTCCTGCGGGAAGAATGGCGCCGCCAGCTTACTGAACGTCGGAACGGCCACGG
>JACQAI010000268.1 GCA_016195115.1 Pseudomonadota bacterium | reverse complement strand
CTTCGAGGTGGTCTGGACGTGGAGGTGGTATTGAGTCGGCGGCCGGCGCGCCAGCAGCACCTAGCACGCTTGAGATGATTCCGGCAAGTCGTGGAGGGCGCCCGGTACCACACTCTGGTCTGACTCTGGTCTGAAATGGGGTGGTGGGTTGGCCAGAGCAGCCGCGAGGGCGGCGAGGGTGACGGCGTTTGCTTCGTCGTGAGTAGAAGTCTAAGGTCGGAGGCCACCGCGGCTCGGGTGACAGGCTTCGATGGAGCGGTCAGCTCGGCTGCTCGCGGAAGCGCGACGTGGCGATCCGGCTGTGCCCGAACTCAGCTGCGCGCAGATTGATCAGCAATTGTCGCTCGCGGTCGATCGCGTGATGGCCGAGGGCGCGCTCTACGACCGGGCGCTGGCGGCGCTGGCGATCAAGCAGGCGCGCGGCGATCTGATCGAGGCCATCTTCCTGCTGCGTGCCTACCGCACGACCCTGCCGCGGCTGGCGGTCAGCAAGCCGGTCGACACTGCGACCATGGCGATCGAGCGGCGCATCTCGGCGACCTTCAAGGACCTGCCCGGCGGCCAGGTGCTCGGCCCGACCTTCGACTACACCCACCGGCTGTTGGATCTCTCGCTCGCGGATGGTGCTAGCCCCCAAGCGCCCGAGGCCCCCTCACCCCGACCCTCTTCCCGGAGGGGAGAGGGAGACGACGCGATGCCGCGCGTCACCGACATCCTGTCGAACGAGGCGCTGCTCGAGGTCGAGCGCGACAAAGATGGCCCGGTCGCCGATCTGACGCGCGATCCGCCGAGCTACCCAGCGCCGCGCGACACCAGGCTGCAGGCGCTGGCGCGCGGCGACGAGGGCTTTCTGCTGGCGCTCGGCTACGCGACCCAGCGCGGCTACGGCTGGACCCATCCGTTCGCCGCCGAGATCCGCATGGGCTGGGCGGCGGTCGAGATCGAACCCGAGGAGCTCGGCTTCCCGATCGAGATCGGCGACGTCCAGCTGACCGAGTGCCAGATGGTCAACCAGTTCAAGGGCGGCGACGGCAAGCCGCCGCAGTTCACCCGCGGCTATGGCCTGACCTTCGGTCACGGCGAGCGCAAGGCCATGGCGATGGCGCTGGTCGACCGCGCGCTGCGCTCGCGCGAGCTCGGCGAGGACGTCGACGCGCCGACCCATAACCAGGAGTTCGTGCTCAGCCACTGCGACAACGTCGAGGCCTCGGGCTTCACCCAGCACCTCAAGCTGCCGCACTACGTCGACTTCCAGTCGGAGCTCAACATGCTGCGCGGCCTGCGCGCCGATTTCGACCGCGCCGCCGCGCGCGACAGCGCGCCCGCGCCCGAGCCGGTGAAATGACCGCCGTCGCGACCCACGTCGGCCCGGATACCCTCGCGGGCTACAGCTTCGCCTACCTTGACGAGCAGACCAAACGGATGATCCGACGCGCCATCCTCAAGGCGGTGGCGATCCCCGGCTATCAGGTGCCGTTCGCCAGCCGCGAGATGCCGCTGCCCTACGGCTGGGGCACCGGCGGCATCCAGGTCACCGCCGCGGTGATCGGCCGCGACGACATCCTCAAGGTGATCGACCAAGGCTCCGACGACACCACCAACGCGGTGTCGATCCGCAAGTTCTTCGCGCGCACCGCCGGCGTGCGCACCACCGAGCGCACGCCCGAGGCGACCATCATCCAGACGAGGCACCGGGTGCCGGAGACGCCGCTGCAGGCCGGCCAGATCATGGTCTACCAGGTGCCGATCCCGGAGCCGCTGCGCTGGCTCGAGGCGCGCGAGACCGAGACGCGCAAGATGCACGCCCTGGCCGACTACGGCGCCATGTACGTCAAGCTCTACGAGGACATCGCGCACGCCGGGCGCATCACCACGGCCTACGACTATCCCGTGATGGTCAACCAGCGCTATCTGATGCGGCCGTCGCCGATCCCGCGCTTCGACAACCCCAAGCTCGACCGCTCGCCGGCGCTGCAGCTGTTCGGCGCCGGGCGCGAGAAGCGCATCTACGCGCTGCCGCCGCATACCCCGGTCAAGAGCCTCGATTTCGCCGACCATCCGTTCACCATCGAGCGCTGGTCCGAGCGCTGCGCGATCTGCGACGCCAACGACAGCTTTCTCGACGAGATCGTGGTCGACGATCGCGGCGGGTGGCGCTTCGTGTGCTCCGACAGCGACTATTGCGCCGGCCGCGTCGCCCAAGGCCATCGCGCGGACGATGCCGCATGACCACGCCCGCAACTCTCATCACCGCCCCGCCCGTGCTCGAGATCGACGGCCTGACCAAGCGCTTCGGCGCTCGCCTGGCCCTCGACGATGTCTCGTTCGCGCTGTGGCCTGGCGAGGTGCTGGCGGTGGTCGGCGAGTCGGGCTCAGGCAAGACCACCCTGCTCAACTGCATCGCCGGGCGGGTCGCACCCGAGGCCGGGCGCGTGCTCTACCGCGCCGCCGACGGGCAAGCCGCCGATCTCGTCACCCTGTCGGAGGCCGAGCGCCGGCGCCTGCTGCGCACCGACCTCGGCCTGGTGCACCAGAACCCGCGGGACGGTCTGAGATTGTCGGTCAGCGCCGGCGCCAACATCGGCGAGCGCCTGATGGCCGCCGGCGCGCGGCACTACGGCGACATCCGGGCGCGCGCGCTGGATTGGCTCACCCGGGTAGAAATCGACCCGGCGCGCATCGACGACATGCCGGCAACGTTCTCCGGGGGCATGCAGCAGCGGTTGCAAATCGCACGCAATCTTGTGAGCGATCCGCGCATCGTACTGATGGACGAACCAACCGGCGGCTTGGACGTTTCGGTCCAGGCGCGGCTGCTCGATCTGCTGCGCGACCTGGTCGCCGAGATCGGCGTCTCGGTCGTGCTGGTGACCCACGATCTCGGGGTCGCGCGGCTGCTCGCCCATCGCCTGCTGGTGATGCAGCACGGTCGGGTCATCGAGTCCGGGTTGACCGACCAGGTGCTCGACGACCCGCACCACGCCTACACCCAGCTTCTGGTATCCTCGGTTCTGCAGTTGTGAGGCCATGACTATCGCTACCACCCCCCTCCTCGCGATCGAGAACCTG
>JACQAI010000267.1 GCA_016195115.1 Pseudomonadota bacterium | reverse complement strand
GGTCGCGGAGAGCGAGCGTCTGCTCGACCGGTTGTGGGAGCACGTCAACCAGGAGCGCCTCGTGTGGCGCCAGGACTGGCAGGTCGGCGACCTGATCGTGTGGGATAACCGCTGCGCCATGCACCGGCGCGACGCCTTCGATCCGGGCAGCCGCCGGCTCATGCACCGCACCCAGATCAAGGGCGACCGTCCGGTCTGACGCATCGCTGCGTGCGCGACGCGGCAAACAGGAGGAACCGAGTGTCCGACAAGCTGCCGGAATACGAGATCTACGCCATCAAGTACGCCCAGCGCGATGCCAAGCGGGCCTCGCACTTCATCGGCGGCGACCCGCACGACGGGCCGATGCCGATGGACTACTTCGTGTGGGTGATCCAGGGCGCCGGCCAGATCTACCTGGTCGACACCGGCTTTACCGCCGAGATCGCGGCGCAGCGCAAGCGCGAGCATCTGCGCTGCCCGATCGAGAGCCTGCGCCTGCTCGGCATCCAGCCGAGCGCGATCAACGACGTCATCCTGACCCACATGCACTACGACCATGCCGGCAGCTTCCACAAGCTGCCGCACGCGCGCTTCTGGCTCCAAGAGAAGGAGATGCAATTCGTCACCGGCCGGCACATGCGCTACCCGTTCTTCCAGCGCAGCTTCGAGGTCGAGGAGGTCGTCGGCATCGTGCGGCTCAACTTCAAGGGCCAGGTCGAGCTGGTGTCGGGCGACGTCGACTTTGCGCCCGGCATCACGCTCCACCCCACTCCAGGGCATACGGCCGGCTTACAAGTCGTGCGCGTGCACACCAAGCGCGGTTGGGTCGTGCTGGCGTCGGACGCCAGCCACTACTACGAGAACATGCGCCAGAACCGGCCCTACTCGACCGCCTTCCACATCGGCGACATGGTCGACAGCTACCGCGTGCTCGAGCGCCTGGCGCCCTCGCCGGCGCACATCGTGCCCGGCCACGATCCGCTGGTGATGCAGGAATACCCGGCGCCCGAGCGCAGCATGGCGGGCATCGTCATCCGGCTCGACGTCGCGCCCAAGCAGCTGTGAAACTCCTCCCTTGACCGTCATTGCGAGGAGCGCAGCAACGAAGCAATCCAGGAGTCGCGAGACGTGCGCGGATCGAACATCTCTGGGTTGCTTCGCTTCGCTCGCAATGACGGTGGGGGATGGTGCGGCCTTGGGTGCTGGGGCGATTTGCCAAGCCGGCGGGCGGCAGGCAAGATAGCCGCATGAAGCCGCAGAAAATCGGCGCGTACGAGATCACCCGGGTGGCCGAGATCGACCGCATGGGGGTCGATCCCAAGTTCCTGTTCGGCAACGTGACGCCGGAGATCATCGCGGCCAATCGCGGCTGGCTCGGCCCGGTGTTTATTGAACCGGACGACAAATTGGTGCTCAGCTTCCACACCTTCGTGATCCGCACCAAGCATCACGTCATCCTGGTCGACACCTGCAACGGCAACGACAAGCGCCGGCCGTCGATGATGGCGTGGGATGGGCTGAAGACGCCGTACCTCGAGAACCTCGCCGCTGCGGGCGTGCGCCCCGAGGACGTCGACTATGTGATGTGCACGCATCTGCATACCGACCACGTCGGCTGGAACACGCGGCTGGTCGACGGCAAGTGGGTGCCGACCTTCCCGCGCGCCAAGTACCTGATGGCCAAGACCGAGTTCGACTATTTCAACACGGTGCACCAGAGCAACCCGCCGCAGCCGGTCAACCGCGGCTCGTTCATCGACTCTGTGCTGCCGATCGTCGAGCACGGCCGCGCCGTCATGGTCGACACCGACCACGTGCTCGAGGGCGCGGATGGCAACGGCATCTGGCTGGTGCACGCGCCGGGCCACACGCCGGGCGGCGTCCAGATCCGCGTCGGCGCCCGGGACCGGCTCGCGGTGCTGTCGGGCGACATCATCCATCACCCGCTGCAGCTCGCCGAGCCGACCTTGTCGAACCCGGCTGACGTCGATCCGGCGGTGGCGGTCAAGACCAAATTGAAACTCATGAACGAGTGCGCCGACAGCGGCCTTACCCTGCTGACCGGCCACTTCCCGGATCCGACCGCGGGCCAGGTGACGCGCCATGGCGAGCGCTTCCGCTTCCGCTTTCAAGGAGACTAGGCGCATGCGCAACAGCCGCATCGAGGTCCAGCCGATCGCCGGCGCGTGCGGCGCCGAGCTGCACGGCGTCGATCTCGCGGCGTCGCTCGACGACGACAACATCATCGCCGACATCCGCCAGGCGCTGCTCGACCATTGCGTCATCTTCTTCCGCGACCAGACGCTCGAGCCGCCGCAGCACAAGGCGCTGGCGCGCAAGTTCGGCGAGATCTTCATCCACCCCAACTACAACGGCGTCGCGCCCGATCCCGAGATCCTCACCTTCCTGCGCGAGCCGGGCGACGAGCGCATCGTCGGCGAGGAGTGGCACACCGACACGACCATGAGCGCCGAGCCGCCGCTCGGCGCGATCCTGCACGCGCTCGAGGTGCCGCCCTATGGCGGCGACACCATGTTCGCCAGCCAGTACGCCGCCTACGACGCGCTCAGCGACGGCATGAAGGCGCTGCTCGGGACCATGCGGGCGGTGCACTCCGACCGCAAGGTCGCGGGG
>JACQAI010000266.1 GCA_016195115.1 Pseudomonadota bacterium | reverse complement strand
GTGCGGCTGCCCGACATCCCGGGCGTCGGCTTCGAGGCCAAGGCCAACCTCTACGCCGTCATGAAACCCCTCGCCGACGGCTAGCCATAACTCCTCCCCCGCGCGCAGCGTGGGGGAGGAGTTATTTAGCCGCTTCGGCTTTTGCGCGGGCGCGGTCGAGGGCTTCGGCGATGCGGTCGACGATCGTCGGCACCTCGTCGAGCTGGACGCCGAGATACAGCACCGGTCCGGGCAGCAGGCGCACCGACGGGCCGCGCTCGCAGGTGTTCTGGCCCGGCGAGCGCATCACCTTGACGTCGAGCCCGCGCTCGGCGAGCGCGCGCTCGAAGGCATCGGCGATCGCCGGGCTGCCGCGCCCGCCGCACGACGGCTTGGGTCCGCCGAAGCGGCGGTTGACGCAGATCAGCAGCTCGGCCGGCATGCTCATTGTCCCCGCGCGCGATTGCGCTGCAGCTGCTCGGGCGTCAGCCGGAAGCCGACCAGCACGTCGAAATCGGAGCCGGGCTGATCCTTCTTGAGCGGGATCACCTGCTCGAGCTCCTCGAGAGTGGCGACCTGGGCCTGGTCGAGCGGGAACTCGATCCGGCTCTGGAACTCCTGGCGCGCCAGCACGTTGGCCTGCGCGTCCAGGATGGCGACAAAATAGCCGAGGTCGGCGAGGCGCTCGCGATCGGCCGGACCGCGCTTGGCGGTGATCGCCAGCTTCATCTCGACCGTGACCTGCGTATTGCGCTTGCGGTAGATGCACTCGCCCGAGATCCGCCCGAGGTCGGCCTCGAACCTGATGTCGGTGAGGTCGCGTCCCGGGCCGTCGCGGTACACCGTGAGGTGCGCCGCGTCGGCGAGCACCGCCACCTTCGGACACGGCGGCGCGCCGACGTCGTCCTTTTTGCCGACACAGCCCGCGAGCGCCGCGCCGAGCAGGGCGACGAGCGTCGCGCGCGTCGCCGCCCGCGCGAACCGACCGCGGCTCAAAGCCGGTTGTGGGTGCCGTCGCAGAACGGTTGGGTCTTGGTCGCCTTGCAGCCGCAGAACCATAGGGTCTTGGACTCCTCGGCCTTGTACATCAGGGGCGCCAAGCCCGTGCCCTTGTGCGCGCCGTCGCAGAACGGCTGGGTCTTGCTGCGGCCGCAGCGGCACCACCAGTACTCCTTCCCGCTCTCGACTTCGACGCCGTAGGGGCTCTTCTGGGCGACGATCGGTTCTGCCATCGGGTTTCCTTCCGTAGACGGCGCATAATACGGCAGGACCGGCCGGCCGCGACCGAGACTGTAGACAAAGCGGCGCGCCGGGAACAAGCCCGCCGCTGCAGGTAATTCGGTGCCCCGGGCGCTCGCGGGCTGATATCCTGGCGCGGTTGCGACCTTTGGCGGCGGGGCGATTTGGCGGTCCATACCGATGTCACGGACGACGAGCTCAAGGCGTTCGTCGCCGACTACGACCTGGGCGAGGTGCTGTCGTTCCAAGGGATCGCCGAAGGCGTCGAGAACTCGAATTTCGCGGTGCGCACCAGCCGCGGCAGCTACATCCTGACGCTCTATGAGAAGCGCGTCGCGGCCGCCGACCTGCCGTTCTTCCTGGGCCTGATGGACTACCTGGCGGCGCGCGGCGTCAGCTGCCCGACGCCGCTCAAGACGCGCACCGGCGAAACCTTGCGGGCGCTCAAGGGCCGACCCGCCGCGATGGTGACCTTCCTCGAAGGCCTATGGCCGCGCCGCATCACGGTGGCGCACTGCCAGCAGCTCGGCCACGCGCTCGCCGCGCTGCACGCCGCCGGCGCCGGTTTCCCGATGACCCGCGCCAACGCGCTGTCGGTCGCCGGCTGGGCACCGCTCCTCGAGGCGACCCGCGCCGAGGCCGGGTCGGTCAAGCCAGGTCTCGCCGAGGCGCTCGACACGGAGTACCGCGAGCTCGCCGCGCGCTGGCCGAGCGGCCTGCCGACCGGCGTGATCCATGCCGACCTGTTCCCCGACAACGTCTTTTTTCTCGGCGACCGACTGTCGGGGCTGATCGACTTCTATTTCGCCTGCACCGATGCGTTCGCCTACGACCTCGCGGTCTGCCTCAACGCCTGGTGCTTCGAGGCCGACCGCAGCCTCAACGTCACCAAGGCGCGCGCGCTGTTCCAGGGCTACGAGAGCGTGCGCAAGCTCGACGCCGCGGAGCGTCAGGCGCTGCCGCTGCTGGCGCGCGGCAGCGCGCTGCGCTTCCTGCTGACGCGGCTGTACGACTGGCTCAATCACGTGCCCGACGCGTTCGTGATCCGCAAGGATCCGCTCGAGTACTGGGCCAAGCTGCGCTTCCACCAGAGCGTCGACGACAGCGCGGCCTACGGGCTGGCATGACGGGCGACGGCAGCGCCAGCGAGCCGGTCGAGATCTTCACCGACGGCGCCTGCTCGCGGAATCCGGGGCCGGGCGGCTGGGGCGCCATCCTGCGCTGGCGCGGCGTCGAGAAGGAGCTCGCCGGCGGCGAACCTCAGACCACCAACAACCGCATGGAGATGATGGCGGCGATCCAGGCGCTGGAGGCCCTCACGCGCCCGAGCGCGGCGGTGCTCTACACCGACAGCCGCTACGTCCACGACGGCATCACGCGCTATCTGCGCAACTGGCAGAAGAACGGCTGGAAGACCGCCGACAAGAAACCGGTCAAGAACGTCGATCTCTGGCAGCGCCTCGATCAGGCGCTGCAACGCCACCGGGTGCAGTGGCGCTGGGTCAAGGGCCACGCCGGCCACCCCGAGAACGAGCGCGCCGACGCGCTCGCGCGCGGCGCCATCGTAGCGCTGGCGCAGGAGAGCGACGAGAGCGCCGGTTGACGGGCTCGTCCCACCGCAGGGAGGGCGTCAGCGCGCGCGCGTCGCCGACCGGAGG
>JACQAI010000043.1 GCA_016195115.1 Pseudomonadota bacterium | reverse complement strand
GACGCTGCTGCGTTTCTTCCGCGACGGCATGATGCATGCCAACACCCAGCCCTTCGTCGCCGAGGGCAAGATGGCGCCGCACAACCGCTTCGGCTGCCACCTGTTCCTGCTCGGCGCCGGGCGCGCCTGCCTGGCCGCGAGCGGCGGCGGCGCGAATATGCTGGGGCCGGTGCTGCAGTCGGCGCTCGAGCTGCTCGGCACCGATGCGGAGCGCGCGCGGAGCTTCATCGCCAAGGAGGAGGAGTACGCCAAGGACGCCAAGTACAAGGGCATGATCCAGGTTGGCTACAAAGCGATGGACCGCTTTGCCGCCGGCAACGTCGGCGCCGCGGCCGCGCTCGGTCAGGCGCTCAAGGCGTGGAACACCAGCGACGCCGCCGAGCCGCAGGGCGACAACATCGTGATCATGTTCACCGACATGGTGTCGTCGGTCGAGACCACGCAGGCGCTCGGCGATCAAGGCATGATGAAGCTGGTCCAGACCCACAACCTGATCGTCGGCTCGGTGCTCAAGACCCACCGCGGCCACCAGGTCAAGCACACCGGCGACGGCATCATGGCGGTGTTCCCGCGCGTCGCCGACGGCGTCGCCGCATCGAGCGAGATCCAGCGCCAGATCGCCGAGCACAACCGCGTCACCGCCTCATCGTTCCTCAAGGTTCGCATGGGGCTCGCGGTCGGCCAGCCGATCCGCGACCAGGACGACTATTTCGGCACCGTGGTCCAGCTCGCGGCGCGTCTGTGCGCGTGCGCCGGCGAGGCCCAGATCTGCGTCGCCGACGCGGTCGCCGAGCAGGCCGGCGGCGGCAAGCGCTTCACCTACAGCGAGGTCCGCTCGGTCCAGCTCAAGGGTTTCGCCGAGGCTCAGAAGATGCGCTTCCTGCTCTGGGAGCAGCGGGCCACCGCCCCGGCCGCGTAGGCGGTATCCGCTAAAACGCCGCCTCGTCCAATGCCAACAGTGCCCGGCCGCCGGCCATGACGGTGCGGGCCAGGCCGTCGGCCCGGCTCAGCACCTGCTCGGCGTAGCAGCGCGCCGTGATCAGCTTGGCCTCGTGGAATCCCGGATCGTCGCCCGTGGCGAGCGCCGCCAGCGCCGCCAGCTGGGCGCGCGCCATCAGCCAGCCGCCGGCGACCGTGCCGACCAGCTCGAGATAGGGCGTCGCGACCGCCGCGACGTCGCGCGGATCGTCATGGCGACCGACCGCCCAGTCGGTCGCCGCGGCGAGTGCCGCCCGGCCGGCGCCAAGCGCACCTGCCATCACGGCGATGTCGTCGCCCGGCTCAGCTGCGAGCGCGGTGACGGTCGCCGCGATGTCGGCGATCAGGGCGCGCATCGCGGCGCCGCCGTCGCGCCCCAGCTTGCGCCCGACCAGGTCGGCGGCCTGGATGCCGTTGGTGCCCTCGTAGATCGGCGTGATGCGGGCATCGCGGTAGTGCTGTGCCGCGCCGGTCTCCTCGATGAAGCCGACGCCGCCATGGACCTGGATGCCGAGCGAGGCGACTTCGACGCCGATGTCGGTCGACCACGCCTTGGCGACCGGGATCATGAGCTCGGCACGCGCGATGGCGGCGTCGCGCGCCGCCGCCGGCGCCTGCCGCGCGCGGTCGAGCGCGCCGGCGGTCTCGAGCACCAGGGCGCGCGCCGCCTCGATCTTGACCCGCGCGAGCATCAGCATGCGACGGACATCGGGATGGCGGATGATCGCCGGCGCGCCGGGCCGACGGTCGCCGAGCGCCCGGCCCTGGACGCGCGTCAACGCATAGTCGCGCGCCTGCTGATAGGCGCGCTCGGCGATCGCCACGCCCTGGGTGCCGACCGACAGCCGGGCGGCGTTCATCATCGTGAACATGTACTCGATGCCGTGGTGCGGCTCGCCGATCAGCTCGCCGTAGGCGCCGCCGTCGTCGCCGAACGCCATCACCGCGGTCGGGCTGCCGTGGATGCCGAGCTTGTGCTCGAGGCCGACCACGCGCAGGTCGTTGCGCTCGCCCAGCGCGCCGTCGGCCCGGACGCGGAACTTCGGCACCAGGAACAGCGAGATGCCCTTGACCCCCGGCGGCCCGTCGGGCAGCCGCGCCAGCACCATGTGGATGATGTTGTCGGTGTAGTCGTGGTCGCCGAAGGTGATGAAGATCTTCTGTCCGGTGATCCGGTAATGGCCGTTCTCGCGCACCGCGCGTGTCTTCAGCGCGCCGACGTCGGAGCCGGCCTGCGGCTCGGTCAGCTGCATGGTGCCGGTCCAGCTGCCGTCGATCAGACGCTTGAGATAGGTCGCCTGCTGTGCCGGCGTGCCGTGGCGCTGCAAGAGCTCGACCGCCGGCTGGGTCAAGAGCGGGCACAGGCTGAAGCTCAGGTTGGCGCTGTTCCACAGCTCGGTGAGCGCGGTCGCGACCACCATGGGCAAGCCCTGGCCGCCGTGCTCCGGGTCGGCGGCGACGCCGTTCCAGCCCATCTCGACGAACCGCCGATAGGCGTCGGCGAAGCCGGGCGGGGTGCGCACCACGCCGTTGTCGAGCCGCGCCGGGTTGAGGTCGCCCACCCGGTTGAGCGGCGCCAGCACCTCGGCGGCGAAGCGGCCGGCCTCGGCGAGCACGGCATCGACGTCCGCGGCGCTGTGGCCGTGGCCGGCGCCGGCCAGGATCGCGTCGAGCCCGAGCACGCGCTTGAGCAGGAAGCCGATATCGGCGAGCGGGGCGGCATAAGGGATCATCGGCGGGCCACCAGTTCCAAACCATCGACCGGGCGGGTCCGGGCTATCTAAGTCAAGGAATAGGGGGTCCGCAAGGATGCCCCCTCAACCGCCGGTTTGGGCGCTCGGCCCGCGGCGCTGCCCGACGACGCGATTTCGCAACGACTTGATTCAATTGCCGTAAACACATGCGAAATCTTTTTGACCTTTAATCGTGGGTGCTTGCGCCTCACCCCATTTGTGACATTGTTGACGCAATGATGCCGCATGCCGGACGGCGCCGCCGCCGTCACATAGACGAAACCGGTAACGGTCGGACAGGCACTCACCCCGAGCGCGCGCAGGTTGCTGCGCAGACGCTGGCGCCCGAGGAGCGCCGCCTCGAGCTGCTCGGGCGCGCGATTGGCGGCGCGCGCATCCTGTTGCTGGCGCTCGACGCCGATGGCGTCGTCCTGCTCGCCGAAGGCGGCGGGATCGCCGGGCTCGGCGTGTCGCCGGCGACGTCACCGCCTATCGCCTGGCGCTGTCGGCGGTGCGCAACCGCGAAGACCGCCTGCGCGGCATCATGGACACCGTGCTCGACGGCATCGTCGCGTTCAACGACGAGGGCATCATCGAAGGCTTCAATCCCGCGGCGAGCCGGATCTCCGGCTACTCCGCGGGCGAGGTCATGGGCCGCCCGGTCGCGCTGCTGCTGCCCGAGCTCGACGGCGACGGCATCGAGCGCGCGATGCGCGCCGGCCGTGCGCGCAGCGACCACAGCCACGAGACCGTCGGCCGGCGCAAGGACGGCGGCAGCTTCCCGGTCGACATCGCGATCAGCGCGCTGACCCGCGGCACGCGCCGCGGCTTCATCGGCTCGTTCCGCGACCTGACCGCGCGCAAGGCCGCCGACGAGGCGCTGCGGCGCAGCGAGGAGCGCTACGCGCTGGTCGCGGAGGCCGCCAACGACGGCCTGCTCGACTGGGACATCGAGGCCGGCACCGTGTACTTCTCGCCGCGCTGGCCGGTCCTGCTCGGCATGCAGCCCGACGAGCTCAGGCCGACGCCCGACGAGTGGTTCAAGCGCATCCACGCCGACGACTTCGCTCGCGTCAGCGCCGACATCGACGCCCACCTCGCCGGCGAGACGGCGCATTTCGAGAGCGAGTACCGCATCCATCACGGCGACGGCGGCTGGCGCTGGGTGATCAGCCGCGGCATGGCGGTGCGCCGTCCCGACGGCTCGCCGACCCGCATGGTCGCCTCGCTGTCCGACGTCACCGCGCGCAAGGAGGCCGAGCAGCGCGTCATCCACAATGCCACCCACGACACGCTGACCGGGCTGCCCAACCGCACCCTGCTGTTCGACCGCATCGAGCGCACCCAGGCGGCGCGCGCCGGCCGGCCGCGCGGCGCCCTGATGGTGATCGACGTCGATCGCTTCAAGGTCGCCAACGAGAGCCTCGGCCACTCGATCGGCGATCAGCTCCTCGTGACCATGGCCCGGCGCTTGCCCAAATCGCTCGAAGCCGGCGACACCCTGGCGCGGCTGAGCGCCGACGAGTTCGCCGTGCTGCTCGTCGAGGTCGACGGTGACGAGGCCGCGCGCGCGGTCGCCGAGCGGCTGCGCCGGCGCATCGCGCGGCCGATTGAAGTCGGCGGCGAAACCGTGGTGCTGAGCGCCAGCATCGGCGTCGTGCTGGTGCCGCCCGGCAAGCTGCGCCCGGCCGATCTGCTGCGCGACGCCAATCTGGCGATGTACCAGGCCAAGCTCGACGGCGGCGACCGCGTGCGGCTGTTCAGCGAAGAGCTGCGCCAACGCTCGGCCTTCCTGCTGCGCTCGGAGAACGAGCTCCGGCGCGGCATCGAGACCGGCCGCCTGTCGGTGCACTACCAGCCGCTGGTGTCGTTGCAGGACGGCCACCTGGCGACCGGCTTCGAGGCGCTGGCGCGCCTGGTGCTGCCGTCGGGCGACATGCTGTCGCCCAACGACTTCATCCCGGTCGCCGAGCAGACCGGCCTGATCGTGCCGCTCGGCCTCAAGGTGCTGCAGCAGGCGTGCGACCAGCTGCGGGCCTGGCACACCGACTACGGCACCCATCTGACCCTGGCCGTCAACCTGTCGCCGCGCCAGCTCGAGGATCCCGAGATCGTCAAGGCGGTCGCACGCGTGCTCGAGCAAGGCGGCCACAGCGGCTTCCGGCTCAAGCTCGAGATCACCGAGGGCGCGCTGATCAACAATCCCGAGGTCGCGGCGATCCAGCTGGCGGCAATCCGCGCGCTCGGCGTGCAGATCTGCATCGACGATTTCGGCACCGGCCACTCGTCGCTCGCCTATTTGCACCGCTTCCCGATCGACGTGCTCAAGATCGACAAGTTCTTCATCGGCCGCATGGCCGAGCGCCCGCGCGACTTCGAGCTGGTGCGCGGCATCGTCGGGCTCGGCCACAATCTCGGCGTCTCGGTGGTCGCCGAGGGTGTCGAGACCAAGGAGCAGGCCGACATCCTCAGCGGCTTCGGCTGCGAGTACGGCCAGGGCTACCTGTTCGGCCGCCCGATGTCGGCCGGTGCCACCACCGAATGGCTCGCGCGCCAGCGTAACCGCCCCGTCCCCGCTCCGGTGCACTGAGCTAAGTCGACTTCGTCCGCACGCGCTTGTTGTGCGCTGCCGGTCTCATCCGGATCGTCCGCGGCGCGAGCTTTCCGGCCGACCGCCGAGCCGGTGCTACTAGTCCTGGAACGGGCGCTCGACCGCCTGGGGCGCCGACTTTTCGCGGTGCGCCGCCCGGTCGATCAAGTCGATCAGCTGCAGCACCAGCCCGGTGGCGAAGAAGACGCTGCCGGCGGCGATCGCGTAGGCGATCGGCCACAGCGGAATGTTCCAGATCGGCGTCGTGTCACCTTTCGAGCCGATGAACGCCGCCTGCACCCATAGCCGCCAGACCATGAGGACGACGAAGCCGGTCGACAGAACGCTGGTGACAAGCCCCAGCCAGACGCGCGCGCGTTCCGACAGCCTGAGCGTCAGCACGTCCACCACGATATGCGCGCGCTGATGGGTGACCAGGCCGACGCCCAGGAACACGATCAGGGCCATCGCCATCTCGGTCATCTCGACGGTGAAGGTGAAGCCCTTGTTGAAGACCTTGCGCGCGATCACGTCGCAGAAGGTGGCGACCGCGATCAGCGCGAGCGCCACCGTGGCGATGTGGGCAAGCCACCGCGTGGCGAGGCCGTCGAGCCGCTCGACGCGGCTGGTCAAGCGCTCCTTCATGGCCGTCTCACTTGGAGACGGCTTTGATCATCTGCTTGAGATCGTCGAGCAGCGCCGGCCCGTCCACGCCTTTCGCCTTGGCTCTCTTCAGCCACTCCTCGGTCGTCGCGCCCAGCAGCGGCAGCCATTTGTCGAGCTCGGCGGCAGCCAGCGTCTCGAGCGTGTGCCCACGCTGCTTCGCGTCGGCCCTGCCGCGTTCGTCGGCGGCATCCCAATATTTGCCGAGCAGGGCAGAGCCCGCCTCGCCGCTTGCCTTCAGGAACCCCGCCTTGTTGGCCGGCGTGAGATTGTCGATCGCCTTGGTGTTGCCCACGATCATGAAGGTTGACGTCAGCAGACCGCCCGGAACCTCCAGGTGGAACTTGGCAAGCTCGTTGAGCCGGAAGCTGTTGACCGCCTCCCACGGGAACACCGTGCCATCGACGACGCCGCGCTGCAGCGACTCATAGGCTTCGGTCGCCGGCAGGGTAGCCACCGACCAGTCGAGCGCCTTTGCCACCGCTACGCTCGCACCTGCGACGCGGATCTTGAGCGCTCGGATCTCCTCCAGCGTGCGCGCGGGCTTGCTGAGATGAATGTGGAACGGTCCGGTGGTGAAGGTCGTCACCAGCGTGGCGTCGGTGAACTCCTTGGCCGCCAGCCCGTGCTTGGCATACCACCGCCACAGAACCGGGCTGCACACGGTCGCGCTCGGGCACAGGAACGGCAGCTCGGGGGCCTGGAACAGGTCAAAGCGGCCCGCGGTGTAGCCGGGAACGTGCCAGGCCAGATCGCGTACGCCATTCTTGACGATGTCGTACTGGCCGTCGGGCTTGGACAGCGGCGCCTTGTCGACCTCGATCGTGAGGTTGCCGCCCGACGCCTCCTGGACCGTCTTCGCCCAGGCCTCCAGCGTCTGGACCATGTGATGGCTGGGCCCCGCCCAGTACGCCATCTTCAACGTCTGTTTTTGAGCGAACGCAGGACCCGCGCCGAAAGCGAGCAACGCGCTTAGAGCCAATCCCAGCAACCGCGTTTTCCGCCGCATCATGGTCTCCCCCATTATGTTTCTGCGCGTGCCTTGTCTGGGCATCGTCGGCACGATCACGATATAGCGATCCCTCCGATTGGCCAATGTCAGGCGGCTTGCACGGGCTACCGCGCCATCGTCGACGGCAGCCACAGGGCGAGGTCGGGGAACCCGATCAGGATGAAGATCAAGATGATCTGCGCCACAATGAACGGCATCACGCCGCGGAAGATCGTCTCCAGCGGCACGTCCTTGGCCATGCCCTTGATCACGAACACGTTCATGCCGATCGGCGGGGTGATCAGGCCGAGCTCGACCACCATCACGATGATGATGCCGAACCACACCGGGTCGTAACCCAGCGCCTTGATGATGGGAAATACGATCGGAATGGTGAGCAGGATCATCGCCAGTGAATCGAGCAGGCAGCCCAGAATGAAGTACATGCCGACGATGACCAGCAGGACCGCCGTCTTGCCGAGCGGCAGGCCGGCGATCCAGTCGCTGACCAGATTGGGTACCGAGGCAAGGATGAGGAAGTTGTTGAACAGGATTGCGCCGATCAGCACCGTGAAGATCATCGCCGTGGTCTTCACCGTGTCGATGAGCGACGTTGCGAGCAGTGCCCGCGGGCTCTTGCGATTGATCAGCCCGAGCGCAAATGCCCCGCAGGCGCCGACGCTTGCCGCTTCCGTGGGCGAGAACCAGCCGACATAGAGCCCGCCGATCACCACCAGGAACAGCGCCAGCGTGCCCCACACGGCGCCCAGCGCCCGGAATCGCTCCCGTATCGGGGTGCGCGCCGCGGGAGGACCGAGGCTCGGATCGATGCGCGTCATGACCGAGATCGCGGCCATGAAGCCCAGCACCGTCAGGATCCCCGGAATGAAACCCGCGAGGAAGAGCGCTGAGATGCTGGGTTCCGTGAGGAGGCCGTAGATCACCATGATGACGCTGGGCGGGATGAGGATGCCGATGGTGCCCCCCGCTGCCACCGCGCCGGTCGCGGGCTTGTCGTGGTACTTGTACTTGCGCATCTCGGGCAGCGCGATCTGCGCCATGGTCGCCGCCGTG
>JACQAI010000042.1 GCA_016195115.1 Pseudomonadota bacterium | reverse complement strand
ACCAGCCGGTTGTGCTCGGCAGCGAGCGGCACCGCGGGCTCGTGCAGCGCCAGCCGATGGGGTCGCATCATGACCAGCGCGGCAGCGCCCTGGGCGAGCGACGCGGGCGCGCGCACCGCGCCGCCGGCGGCCAACGCGATCGTCGCCAGCCCGTCGGCGAGCGCCGCGACCCGGCCCTCGAGCCGGTTGATCCGGCCGATGAACTCGCCGACGAACGGGCTGGCGGGTCGCTCGTAGAGCTCGAGCGGCGTGCCGATCTGGGCGATTCGGCCGGCCGCCATCACGGCGATGCGGTCGGACATCGCCAGCGCCTCGACTTGATCATGGGTGACGAACAGCGTCGTGATGCCGAGCGCGCGCTGGATGTCGCGGATCTCGTTGCGCATCTCGTCGCGCAGCCGGGCGTCAAGATTGGACAAGGGCTCGTCGAGCAGCAGCACGTTGGGCTCGATCACCAGCGCGCGGCGCTCGACCCGCCGGCCGATGTCGGCGCGCCCGACGTTGCGCATCTCGAGGCCGAACGCGACATTGCGCGCGACGCTCAAATGCGGGAACAGCGCGTAGCTCTGGAACACCAGGCCCATGTCGCGCCGGTGCACCGGCAGCTCGGTGATGTCGGCGCCGTCGACCAGCACCCGGCCGGCGCTCGGCTCGACCAGGCCGGCGAGCATGCGGAGCGTCGTGGTCTTGCCGCAGCCCGACGGCCCGAGCAGCGCGATGAACTCGCCGGGCGCGACGTCGAGCGACAAGTTGTCGACCGCGGGCGGTCCGGCACCGTAGGTCTTGGTGAGCGCCGACAGGCGGACCGCGGCCGGTCGCGGCTCGCCGGCGGCGCCCGGGCTGACGGCGCCGCTCACCGCGCCACGATGATCTCGCGCCGCCAGCGATTGAGCCAGGCGTCGCGCACGGTCAAGACATAGTCCCAGTCGATCGGCAGCATCTTGGCCATCGCCGCCGGCGCGGTCGCGGTACGCGCCAGCGCGTCGGGGCTGACCGCCGCCTTCTTGTTGGTCGGCGCGTAGAACATGCGCTCGGTGAACGCCGCCTGTGCCTCGGGGCTGAGCGTGTAGTTGATAAAGGCCTGGGCCGCCGCCAAGTGCTTGCCCTTGGCGACCAGGTTCATGGTGTTGATCTGAAAGGCGCTGCCTTCGGACGGGATCAGGACGCCGAGCTTGCCCTTGGTCAGGTCGCCGTAGAGCTGGGCGCGCGCGTTCCAGCCGGTGCCGAGCTTCGCGGTGCCGTTGGCCACCACGGTGTAGTTGTCCGGCTTGGCTTCCCAGGTCTGGACGTTGGGGCTGAGCGCGGCCAAGCGCTTGACCGCCGGATCGATGGTCTTGCGGTAGTCGGCGCCGAGCGCGTTGTCGATCAGGATCGTAAGCGCGATCGCCTGGATGTTGGGCGCCGCGACCAGCGCCACCTGACCCTTGTAGGCCGGGTTCCAGAAATCCGCGAAGCCGGTCGGCGGCGGCGTCACGAGCTCGGTGTTGTAGAGCATCACGAAGTGATCGAACGTCACCGCCGGCCCGAACCCGCCGGCCACCTTGCCGAGGTCGTGGATGTCGGCGGCGTTGGGCACCAGGGCGGGATCGAGCGGCACGAACAAACCTTCCTGATTGCCGGCACCCGACACCGAGATGTCGAGGATCACGGCGTCGACCTCGGGATCGTCCTTGTGGGCGCGCAGCAGGCCGAGCATCTGCGCCGAGGTCTGCATCGGGAAGTAGCTGACCTTGATGCCCGGGAAGCGCTTCAGGAACGGCTCGATGACGGCCGCCGTGTAGTTGTCCTGGAAGATCCCGACATAGCCCGCGAAGGTGATCTCGCCGGTCGGCGCGTTCTGGGCGCGTGCCGCGCCCGGCGCCGCGGCGAGCGCCGCCACCAGCAACAGTGCCGCCCGCCCCCAGTGCCCGACCATGGTCGAACCCTCCGCGTGAGTCCGAGCGCTATAGCAGACGGCGCGGCGCGGGCCGTCAACCCCGGTTGCGGTCGCCGGTTGGCCAGGCCTATAACGAAGTCATCCCGCCCCGACCCTCGCCCTGGAGCCCGGCCGGTGAAGATCTCGCTGATCCAGATGAACACCCAGGAGAACAAGAGCGCGAACCTGGCGCAGGCCGAGCAGTTGATCGATCGCGCGGTCGCCGAGGATCGCCCCGACCTGGTGCTGCTGCCCGAGATGTTCACCATGCTGTCGGAGAACCTCGAGGCCAAGCGCGCGGTCGCCGAGACCCTGCCGGCGCCGGACGGCACGACCAACGCCGTACCCGGCGAAGCCTACGCGCTGCTCCAGAACCTGGCGGCGCGCCACCGCGTCCACGTCCATGGCGGCAGCCTGCTCGAGCGTGCCAAAAACGAAGGGGGCGACAAGTTCTTTAACACCTCGGTGGCGTTCGATCGCGACGGCCGCGAGGTCGCGCGCTACCGCAAGATCCATCTGTTCGACGTCGTCACGCCCGACGGCAAGGTCTACGCCGAGTCGGCCAACGTCGGGCGCGGCAGCGAGATCGTCACCTACCAGCTCGAGGGTCACACCGTCGGCTGCTCGATCTGCTACGACGTGCGCTTCCCCGAGCTCTACCAGGCGCTCGCCAAGCAGGGCGCCGAGATCATCGTGGTGCCGTCGGCCTTCACCCTGCAGACCGGCAAGGACCACTGGGAGCCGCTGTTGCGTGCCCGCGCTATCGAGACCGAGACCTACGTGCTGGCGGCGGCGCAGTGCGGCAGCTACGCCAACGGCAACCGCACGCACTACGGTCACAGCCTGGTCGCCGATCCGTGGGGCCACGTCATCGCGCGCGCCCAGGACAAGGTCGGCTTCGTCACCACCCGGCTCGACTTCACGCTGCTGCGCGACGTCCGCCAGCGCATCCCCGTGCACGAGCACAAGGTGCTCTAGCGATGTTCGAGCTCCACGACATGCCGAAGCCGCTCGACCCCGGCCTGCTCAAGCGCTTGACCGAGGTCGAGACCGCGACCGCCGGCCACTTCCTGCACGGCCAGTTCCTCGACCTGGCGATCCGCGCCGTGCTGCCCGACGTGCGCGTCGCCGGCACCGCGGTGACGATCGCGATCCCGGGCGCCGACTCGACCCTGCTGCACCACGCGCTCGGCCTGGTGCGCCCGGGCGATTTCCTGATCATCGACCGCATGGGCGATACGCGGCATGCCTGCTGGGGCGGCGTCGTGACCTATGCGGCCAAGCTCGCCGGCGTCGTC
>JACQAI010000291.1 GCA_016195115.1 Pseudomonadota bacterium | reverse complement strand
AGTCGTAGCCGATGCCGCCGCCCTGCTGCATGGTCAGCGCGGCCTCGCGCAAATGCTCGAAGATGCCCGACATGTCGTCGGGGATGCGGCCCATCACGAAGCAGTTGAACAACGTGACGGTGCGGCCGGCGCCGGCGCCGGCCAGGATGCGGCCGGCCGGCAGGAACTGGAAATCGCTGAGCGCGTCGTAGAACGCGGCGGCGTGGGACGCGGGCTCGCGCTCGGGCGCCGCCAGGGCGTCGGCGACCCGCCGCCAGCTGTCCTCGAGCGTACGGTCGACCGGTGTGCCGTCGGCGGCCTTGAGCCGGTACTTCATGTCCCAGATCTGCTGCGAAATGGGCGCGACGCTGACCACGCTTTTGCCTTTGTTTGTAAGGAGTTGGACCGAGATATAGGGCTCCGGCCACAGTTAAAATCTAGGGGTTGGGGCGGGCGCCGTCAATGTCCCTGTTCTCTTTCCGTTTCATCGTCCACAGGATTCGCCTCAGGGCGAGCCCGCCGGTCCGGGCTTATCCCCGTGATCCACGGAGTTAATCGAGGGGTTATCCACAGCCTCGAGGGCGTCGGTCGCGGCCTCGATACGGCTCTCCAGCGCGGCCATGAAACCCCGTCGGTCGAGGCCGGGCGGCAGGGCCGGCAGGAATTCGACGACGATGCGCCCGGGCCGCTTGATGAAGCGCCGGCGGCCCCAAAAGCGCCCGGAATTGAGCGCCACCGGTACGACCGGCGCGCCGGTCTCGGCATAGAGCGCGTAGACCCCGGGCAGATAGGGCCGGCGGATACCCGGCGCGGTGCGCGTGCCCTGGGGGAAGATGACGATGGGACGTCTTGCGGCGATCGCCGGCCGCGCGCGCGCGACCAGGCGCCGCAGCGCGCCGGTGCCGGCGGCGCGATCGATGCCGATCATGCCGAGTCTCCAGGTGAACCAGCCGTAGAGCGGAATCTTGAACAGCTCGCGCTTGAGCACGTAGGCGGGGTCGTCGAGCAGCGCCAGGAAGATGACGGTGTCCCACGCCGACTGGTGCTTGGACGCGACGATCACGGGCTGGCCCGGTGGCGGCGGCGCGCCGGCGACCGCGTAGTCGAGCCCGACCACGGCGCGCAGCATTCCGAGCACGCCGCGCGCCCACAGCCGCACGACCGCGCGCGCCGAACGCCGCGGCAGCACCAGCAGCGGCAGCGCCGGAATGCCGAGCCCGACGATCCACACGAAGAACAGCAGATTGAAGAGCGCCGAGCGCAGCATCAGCATCGGCTGCAGCTCCAACCCGTCATGCTCGGGCTTGGCCCGAGCATGACGGTTGGAGGAGGCGCGAGCGCTGTGCATCACCGTGGCTCAATCGGTGCCGGCGCGGGTGCCCATGACGAAGTCGGCGAGCGCGTGGCGCACGCGCGCGGCGATGTATTTGTTGTACTCGAGCACGACCAGGCTGGCGCTGCCCGGCCAGCGCCACCAGTCGTCCTGGCGGAAGCCGGCGGGGAACACCGGATGCGCGACGATGCGCACACCGGGCAGCGCGCGCTTCAGCTCGAGCAGGCTGCGCGGCATGTGGTAGCTCGCGGTGACGAGGCGCAGCGACGCAATCGCGTGGCTGCGCGCGAACGCGGCGGTCTCGGCGGCATTGCCGATGGTATCGTCGGCGGCGCGGCCGATCACGACGCAGCACGCCAGCACCTCGGGCGCCAGCGCGGCCGCGCCGGGCAAGCGCGCGAGGTCGGTCTCGCGATTGACCCCCGACACGAACAGCCAGTACGCGCGCTTGTCGGCCAGCAGCTCGAACGCGCTGGTCAGGCGCTGGCTGCCGCCGGTCAGCACCACGATGGCGTCGGTCTCGCTGGTCGGATCGGCGACCGCGCTCGGCAGCGCGTCGGCGAAGCGCAGCAGGCCGGCACCGTAGAGCAGCACCAGCACGACGACGCCGAGCGCGATGACGCCGAGCTTCTGGCGCCGCCCGAGCAGCTGCGGATCGTGGCGCCGGAGCCAGGTCGCGTTCACGCCGGCGCCCCGTCGAGCAGGGCGGCGACCGCGGCGGCGAGATCGTCGAACGCGGCGATCGCGCGCCCGGCCGGCAGACTTGCCTCGGTGGCGCGGCCCTTGCCGGTGCGCACCAGCACGAAGGCGACGCCGGCGCGCCGCGCCGCTTCCGCGTCGGTCGGCTGGTCGCCGATCATCACGGCGTCGCGCGGCTCAACGACGAATCTGGCCAGCGCCTCGCGCAGCATGCCGGGTCCCGGCTTGCGCCGGTCGGTTGCGCGGTCGGGCGCGTCGGGCGCGAACAAGAGTGCGTCGAGCGCGGCGCCGCCCGCCGCCAGGCGGGCCGCCAGGCTGGCGTGGATCGCGTCGAGCTGCGTCTGGTCGATGATGCCGCGCCCGACCACCGACTGGTTGCTGACCACCGCGACCTTGAGCGGGCCAGCGCGCTCAGCACGGTCGAGCGCGCGGTCAGCGCCGCCAGGATCGCGGCCAGCGGCGTCAGCAGCGCGAGCAGCACCCAGTCGAGCGCCTCCAGCTTGAGGCCGGGCAGCATGCCGGGCGCCATGTCGCGGCCGAGCCACGCCAGCGCGATCAGGCTGGCGAGCGCCAGCACCGAGCCGATGGCGCCGCCGCGCAGGCCGGTCCACAAGGTGTGGCGCGCGAAGTTGTTGGCGATGTAGTCGTCGCGCGCGCCGATCAGGTGCAGGACCTCGATGACCTCGCGATGCACCGCCAGGCCGCTGCGCACCGCGAAGATCACCGACAGCGCCGCGACGCCACCGACCAGCAGCACGATGCCGATGGCGACCATGATGACCCAGCGCGCGATCGCCGCCAGGCCTTCGATCCAGCGCCGGTGATCGTCGAAGCTGGCGCCAGGAACCGCTGAAGCAAGCTGCCGGCCGAGCGCCGCGGTGTCGACCTGATGGGTGTCGAAGCTGATGTCGATCAGGCGCGGCATCGGCAGGTCGGCCAAGGCTGCGGCGCTGCCGAGCCACGGCTCGAGCAATGCCGTCGCAGCCGCGGCTGAGATCGGATCGGCACGCCGGATGCCCGGCGTGCGGCGCAACAGGTCGAGCGCCGCGGCGACGCGCGCCTCGAGATTGCCGGTACCGCCGGCGACCGCGGCGACCTGCACGGTGGCGCTGCCGCTTGCCGGTACCGCCGGCGACCGCGGCGACCTGCACGGTGGCGCTGCCGCTCAGGTCGCTCTGCCAGCGGCTCGCTGCCGCGCCGACCGCGAGCGCGGCGGCGCAGGCGAGCGTGGCGAGGAACACCATCACGGCGACCACCCAGGGCAGGAAGCGGCCGGTGTCGTCGCCGCGCAGCGGCAGATCGCTGCGCGCGGTCAGCCGCAGCCATGAATCTCCGAGTCTAGAAATGATCATGGCGCGGTCACGATGCGGCGGTGCGCGCCGGCTGCCGCACCACCAGCTCGCCGCGGTCGAGATGCAGGGCCGGATGGTCGAAGCGCGAGATCAGCCGTTCATTGTGGGTCGCGACGACGATCGTGGTGCCCATCTTGTTGAGCTCCTCGAACAGATAGAGGAGCCGAATGGCGATGCGCTCGTCGACGTTGCCGGTCGGCTCGTCGGCGAGCAGCAGGGCCGGCCGACCGATCACCGCGCGCGCGATCGCGACGCGCTGCTGCTGGCCGCCCGACAAGGTCGCGGGCTTGGCGTCGACGTGCTCGGCGAGCCCGACCCAGCCGAGCAGCTCGCGCACGTGCTCGCGGATCTGGTCGTCGCGCGCGCCCGCGACCTTCAAGGGCAAGGCGACGTTGTCGAGCGCGCTCAGGTGCTGGATCAGGCGGAAGTCCTGGAACACCACGCCGATGCGCCGGCGCAGCGCCGGGAACTCGTCGCGCGGCAGGGTCGCGAGGTCCTTGTCGAACAGGGTGATCAGCCCGCGCGTCGGGCGCTGCGCCAAATAGAGCAGCCGGAGCAGGGTCGATTTGCCGGCGCCGCTGGCGCCGGTCAGGAAGTGGAACGACCCGGGATCGAGCTCGAAGGAGATATCGCGCAGCACCTCCGGCCCGGAGCCGTAACGCATCCCGACATTGTCGAAGCGAACCATGGCTGTGGGCGCAACCTACCATGGCGCCGGAGGGCCGGCGAGGACCGCTTGACCCGCCGGGCGACGGCCGCGCGCGGGCGCCGCCGGTTTGGCGTCGTTTTGGCCTCGCCCTTGATTCAGCTTGGCTTTTCTTGCCCGAACCGGCGACAACACCTATAAAGGCGGCAACAACGATAAAACGACTACCAGGCGCATGATCGTCACCTGTCCGTCCTGCTCGGCCCGCTACATCGTCGATCCCAAGGCCCTGGGGCCGACCGGCCGGATGGTTCGTTGCGCAAGCTGCAAGCACACCTGGATGCAGGCGCCGCCGGCCGACATGCCGAAGCCGGTCGATGTCGAGCCGGCGCCCGATTCGCTGCGTCCGATCCCGCCCGGCTCGAATCTGCCGGCGTTCCCGCAGCCGCAGGCCCGCGGCTCCCAGGCGGCCGGCTGGCTGATCTTCCTGGCGGTGCTGCTCGGCGGTGGCGCCGGGCTGGTCGCCGGCCGCGACGACATCGTCGCGGTGTGGGCGCCCGCCGCCCGGCTCTACGACATCGTCGGCCTGCCGGTCGAGACGGTCGGCGCCGGGCTCGAGCTGCGCAACGTGTCGTCGACGCGGCGCGAGGACGGGCCGCCGGCGATCATGGTCGAGGGGACGGTGATCAACGTCTCAAACCGCCCGCGCGAAGTGCCGCGGCTCAAGGCGGTGGTGCGCAGCGCCGCGCACCAGGACCTCAAGAACTGGACCTTCACCCCCGGCGTGCTGGTGCTGCTGCCCGGCGAGACCGCCAATTTCCGCGCCGAGCTCGCCGATCCGCCGCGCGGCGCCACCGACCTCGAGATCAAGTTCACCGCCGGTTGACGCGCGTCGGCACGGTGCTTGCCCGACTGAGCCCCGGCCACTTCGAGGCAAGCGAGCCGGCAAACCCCGGTCGCCCGCCCTTACGATCGTAAAAAGCAATTTCATCCCGACCTTGATCATGCTCGACCATGTTGCCGGTCGCGCGCTGCCGGCCGCGCAGTGACCGGCAAGCAACCGTGAACGTGCTGGCGGGGGAGATCGCATGAGTGCCGCGACACGCTGGCTCGGCCTGCTCCTCTTCATCGCCACGGTCGGATTGATGCTCTACCTGGCGAGGCAGGGTGCCGACCTGGTAACGGCCGCCGCGCCGCAAGGCATCGTCTCCCTCGAGCTCGCCTGGCACTCCAACATTGCCGACCCGATCATCAAGTCCTGGAACGTGTCGCAAGACTGCCAAGCGATCGTCCAGGTCTGGAATGTGCCGAACAACTGCCGAGCGATCGTCCAGGTCTGGATCGACGTCCCGTTCATTGCCGCCTACGCGTCGCTGCTGTTCTGGCTCGGCCGGACGGCCGCCACCCGGGTGGAACCGACGGATCCGGGCCTGGCGCGCCGGGCGCGCCGCGCGGCCGTGCTGGGTCTGCTCGCCGGTGCGCTCGACATCATCGAGGACATCGGTCTGCTCCTGATGCTGAACAACATGGGCGGGAGCATCCTGCCGACTGCCACGTCGATCGCGGCGACCGCCAAGTTCGTGCTGATCCTATGGTCGCTTTGGGTCTCCTTGTACGGCCACGCCAAGGAGCTCAAGCGGGCGGACGGAGGCGGCATTGCGTCCTGGGCGTCGCTGCTGCGCACCGCGCGGGCGGCCACCGGCCTCCTGGTGCTGACCGCGATCGCGTTGGCGCTGCCGCCGCAGACCGCCGACATGCTCGCGGAGTTCTCCTGGGGAGGGCCCGGTCTGTGGTCCGCCATCACCTTCCACCTCACGCTTCTCCTGGTGGCATTGTGCGCGTGGCACTGGAGCCGCGCGGTGCTGTCGGCGCGCGCGGGCGTCGGCGACGACCGCGCCGCGCGCGCCGCGTTGGCCACGCGCGGCGTCCACGAGCCGCGCCCGATCGACGACAGCGCGTTTGCACGCGTGCCGCACCTGCTGTTCTGGGCGGTCGGCGCGATTGGCGTGATCGCCGCTTTACGCAGCCATGCCTGGGTGACCCTGGCGATCGTTGCGGTCTGGACCTGGGCCGGCGCCCGCCTGCTGCACCATCGCCTGACGTTGCAGGAGAAGTATCTCAAGCGCGCGGACCTGACGCGCAGCCGGGGTCCCAAGACGCCGGTTCCCGGTTGGTTGCCGGTCCTCTTGCGCGGCCTGTGGCGGACGCACGACGCCTTGATCCGGCACGCGCCGCTCGGCGCGGGGTTTGCCCGCTTCCTGCTCGGTGTCGCGGCGATCGCGTTCCTCTTTGGCGTGGTCGAAACCCTGATTCTCGAGGACATGTCGGTGTCCCAGTGGCTCGGCTACTGGCTGCCCGGGCCAGCGGCGGCGCTGTTCGCGATCGCGCTGGCGATCGGACCCTTGACGGTGCTCTCCTACGCTGCCGACCGGGTGCGGCTCGGCGGCACGCTGTTCGGCATCGCATGGCAGCTGCGCCGACCGCCGCTATTCCTCGCGCTGGTCCTCGTCGTCATCCTGACCCCGACCCTGGTCCCGCTGCACGGCGTCCGGCTGGTGGGCAAGCCGGTGATGCAGCCGAACGACCGCAAGCTGCTCGAGCACGTCTTTGCCGAGTGGGCGGCCAACTGCTTGCCCAACAAGGACGGGCCCGTGCGCCCGATCATCGTCGCGGTCTCGGGCGGCGCGTCGCGCGCCGGGCTGTGGGGCGCTGGGGTGCTGGCGGCGGTCGACCGCATCGCCGCGGACCACGGCACCGCCGTGTTCGCGATCAGCTCGGTGTCCGGTGGCTCGCTCGGTGCTGCGGCTTATCTCGCCACGCTCGCCGGCCAGGATGACAAAGCGAGTCCGCCCGGCAAGGGCTGCCGACTGGCCGCGGCGGCGAAGGAAGAGCAGGAGAGGGCATTCATCCAGATCGGGCGGCGTGACGCGCTCGGGCCGGCCTTGTCGGGGGCGCTATTCGGCGACGTGCCGCGGGCCCTGTTCGGGATCCCTGCCTATTTCGTGCGGCGCGCGCTCAACTTGGATGAGGTCCGCGGCGGTGATCGCGCGGAGGCGCTCGAGCGCGCCTTCGAGAAGAACTGGTCGGCGATCATCGCCGAGGGCGGCGAGGGCAGCTGGAAGGCCGGCAGACCCCTGGGACTGTCGCAGCCGTTCCTCGCGCTCGGCGGCGCGACCGGCCGCGGCCCGGTGTGGATCGCCAACGGCACCGATGCGCAGAACGGCGGCCGCGTGCTCACGATCCCGTTCCGCGTTGCCACGGCCGGGGATTGGCAATTCCCCGGTGGGCGCGACCTCCTCCACCTGCTCCAGGCGGATGTCGCGATCTCGACCGCGATCAACAACACGTCCCGCTTCCCGTTCTTGAGCCCGTCCGGAGAGCTCGCGCCGAAGTCCGGCAGCTCGCTGAAATTTCCGACCCAGGTGATCGACGGCGGCTATTTCGAGAACGAGGGCCTGCAGACCGCGCTCGACCTCGCGCGCTGGCTCGGGAGACCGCGCGCGCTCGGTGACCGCCGCGTTGAGCCGATCGTGGTCCAGGCCACCGCGGACGCCGAGACGGACCCGCTGGTGCTGCGCTGCGACAGTCCGCCCGATGACCCCGGCGAGTCACGTGGCCAAACCCGCCCCGTCCAGGCGCTCGTGCCGCTGATCGGGGTCTATGCGGTACGCGGTGGTCATACCCAGGTTGCGCTGCAAGACGCGGTGAGCCGGTACTGCCCCAAACGGGCGTTCTTCCACCTGTACCTGTATTCCGACGCGGACAACGACGTCCCTTTGAACTGGGTCCTGTCGGAGGAGATCGCTGGATACATCTGGGGCTTGACCAAGAAGCGGCCCGAGAACCTCAAGGAACTCGACGCCCTGCGCGGTGCGCTCGCGCAGCCTTGATCCCGCGGAGCGTATTCAGCCGCGGCGGCGGCGGCGCCGAGCGCGGCCAGATCGCGACGACTGCCGCGATGCCGGCTAGACGCATCATCGCGCGGCTCAACCCAGATAGGCGTAGTAGTCGGGCGTCGTCAGGCTGGTGTCCGTGTAGCCGAACGTGCCCTTGTCCTTGACCTCCTTGGCGGCGTCGATCATGGCGCCGATGGCGGCGCGGTAGAGCGACGTCGCGAAGCTGATGCGACGCACCCCGGCGGCCGCCAAGTCGGCGACCGGGAATGACTTGCCCTTGATGCCGCCCATGAAGTTGACCGGCTGCTTGACCGCCGCGCACACCGCCTTGACCGCGGCGAGATCGGGCAGGCCGGGCGCCATCAGGACGTCGGCGCCGACCTTCTCGAACGCCTGCAGGCGCTTGATCACGTCGTCAAGGTTGGGGTTGCCGCGCAAAAAACTCTCGGCCGAAGCCGTTCTCGAGATCGGCCGACACCGGGAGATCGACCGCGGCGACGATGGCGCGGGCGTGCTCGAGGGCCTCGTCGCGCGTTAACTGGCCGTCGCGCCGGCCGAGCGTGCCGGCGCAGGCGCCGCTCGAGGTCGCCAGCGCCTGGAAGCCGAGCCCGGCGAGGATGCGCGCCGAGGCGCCGTCCCACGGATTGGGGATCAGGAGGGCGCCCGGCCCCTCGTGCAGCGTGCGGAAGCGGGCGGCCTTGTCGCTCTGGCTGACGGGCATGGGGGGTCTCCTCCTATCGCGCGATCCTGACGGTAGCCCGGCCGCGGCTTCTGTCGAGAGCCAATGTGACGCGCGCGATGAGTCCAGTCGCGCCCGCCAAGGCGACTCAAGACGCGGCGCGCGTCTCGGCCGGACGGCGCTTGGCGAGCCGGCGCGGCGGGCTGGCGCGCAGCAGGCTGGCGCGTTTGAGGTTGGCGATCGTGGCCAGGCAGGCCGTCGCGGCCTCGGCGCCCTTGATCTCGAAATGCTCGCGGAAGAAGCGCCGGTGGTCGTCGTGCTCGTGGAAGCGCTGCGGCGTCAGGACCACCGAGATCATCGGCACGCCGGTGTCGAGCTGGATGCGCATCAGCGCGTCGAGCACGGTGGCGGCGACGAACTCGTGGCGGTAGATGCCGCCGTCGACCACGAAACCGGCGGCGACCACCGCGGCGTAGCGGCCGCTCTTGGCCAGGATCTGGGCTTGCAGCGGGATCTCGAACGAGCCCGGCACCTCGAGGACTTCGAGCGCGTCGGGCGGGTGGCCGCGGCGTGCGAGCTCGGCGATGAATGCGTCGCGGCCGCGCTCGACGATGTCCTTGTGCCAGCACGCTTGCACGAACGCGATGCGGTCGGCCGGCGCGGCCGCCGCGTCGATGTGGTCGTCTTGGGAGTGGTGTCGGTCCATCGCGCCCTCCTCGTCGTTGCACGCGACTCGAGGGCACGAGGAGCGACGCCGCGCGTGGCCGACCCCGCACGGGGTCGCCCGACGGCGGGCGCGGCAGGGTCGTAGCCCCGCGAGCGCCCAATCAACGCCGCATCCCGTTCTCTTCCATCCGGACTGTGACCGTCGGCCTCGGAATCGCACCGAGTCTGCTGACCCTCCCGGCGAACCGGGAAGCGCTCGCGGGCTTACGCGCCTTGCGGCACGCTCACCGCCGGTGGGGATTTCCACCCCGCCCTGAGAACGCGGCGCCGGGAAACCCGACGCCATGCCCACGATGGCGCGCGCCGCGCCATCCGTATACTCACTTTGCGGTATACCTGCGTTGCGTTCGGTGCACTGGGTCCGGGTCCTCAGGGACGATCAGCTGTTGACGGTATGCCTGAACAGGCATACACCCACCCTTCTTGCGATGGCGAAGTCGCCAAGCGATGCCCAGCCCAAACCTAAACCGGTTCGCTGGGTGGGCAGCAGCCGGGATGATCTCAGGGACTTCCCCGAGGCGGTTCGACAGCGCGTTGGCGGCGCGCTATGGGATGCGCAGATCGGTCTCAAGGCGCCCTATGCCAAGCCGCTGAAAGGGTTTGGCGGTGCCGGAGTGCTCGAGATCGTCGATGACTCTGACGGCGATACCTACCGTGCCGCCTACACGGTGCGCTTTGCCGGAGTTGTCTACGTGCTGCACGCGTTTCAGAAGAAGTCCAAGCGCGGGGCCGCGACCCCCAAGGCCGAGCTGGAGCTGATCGAACGGCGCCTGAAGCGGGCCAAAGAGGATTACGAGCAATGGTCAAGAAGCGCCAAGCCGACATCCCGGTGACGTCGAGCACCGGCAACGTGTTCGCCGACCTCGGCGTGCACGCGCCTGAGGACGCGCTAACCAAGGCACAGCTCGCGAGCCACATCCGCCAGGTTATCAGGCGAAGCCGGCTGACTCAGGCGGCCGCGGCGAAACGCATGGGTATCGATCAACCGAAAGTCTCAGCTCTGCTCAACGGGCGATTGGAGAATTTCTCCAGCGAGCGGCTGATGCGCCTGCTGACCGCGCTCGGCCAGGATATCGAGATCACCGTCAAGGCGAAGCCGCGCAACCGTGCCCACGGGCGTATCCGGGTGATCGGGGATGCGCATCCCTGACCGGGCCGCGAGCGCCCGACGGCGGCCCGGCCTCACAGCATCATCGTGGTGCGCGTGACGTCGAGCGGATGGTCGATCAGCGGCGCCACGCGCGCGAGGAAACGCACCGTGTGCGGCAGCGCGGCGTGCGCGTCGAACGCCGCCTCGTCGCGCCAGCGCGAATGGATATAGAGCAGCAACCGATCGCGGGTGGCGCGGAACACATGGTAGTCGAGGCAGCCGGGCTCGGCGCGGGTCGGACCCGATACCGTGCGGATCGCCTGCTCGACCCCTTCGGCCGCGCCGGGACGCGCGTGAAAGCGCGCGATCAGCTCCATGCCGGCCTCCTCCTGGGCACTGCACCAGTCTAGGCTAGGGTGCCGCAGCGTCCAGGAGGCCGGCCCATGCCGTACCGCGACATGAGGGATTATCTCGCCGTGCTCGAGCAGCACGGCCGGCTCAAGCGCGTGAAGAAAGAGGTCGACCGCAGCTGGGAGCCGGCCAGCCTGGCCAAGTGGATGTTCCAGGCGCTGCCGCACGACGCGCGCTTCGGGCTCTATTTCGAGAAGGTCGCGGGCTCCGACATGCCGCTGGTCACCGGCGCGCTGGGCGCCTCGGCGCACACCTTTGCGCTGGCGCTCGGCGTCGAGCCCGAGCAGATCAACGACACGATCGTGGCCGCGCTCAACCATCCGGTGGCGCCGGTGGAGGTCGCGCGCGCGGTCTGCCAGGAGGTCGTGCTAACCGGCGACCAGGTGCGGCTGTCGAGCCTGCCGATCCCGGTGTGGACACCGGGCAAGGACGCCGGGCCGTACATCACCACCATCGTGGTGACGCGCGACATGCAGACGCGCGCGCAGAACATGGGGGTCTATCGCACCCAGGTGCTCGACGAGCGCACGGTCGTCGCCAACCTGGCGCCTGGCCGTCAAGGCTTCATGTGCGCCAAGACCTGGATGGACGCGGGCAAGCCGGCGCCGATCGCCTGGGTGATCGCGGCCGAGCCGGCGGTCCATCTCGCGACCGTCGCCAACTTGAAATACGGCCACGACGAGATCGAGCTCGCGGGCGCGCTCAAGGGCGCGCCGGTCGAGCTCGTCAAGGCCAAGACCGTCGACCTCATGGTGCCGGCCAACGCCGAGATCGTCATCGAGGGCGAGGTGCTGCCCGGCGAGACCGCGCCGGAGGGGCCGTTCGGCGAGTTCGCCGGTTACATGGGGCCGGTCGCGCCCAAGCCGGTGGCGCGCATCACCGCGATCACGCACCGGCGCAACGCGATCTTCTACGGCTACACGAGCCAGATGCCGCCGAGCGAGAGCACGACGATCCAGAGCCTGACCAACGCCGGCGTGATCCTCAAGACCTTGCACGACCTCGGCGAGACCAGCGTGCGCGACGTCTACATCGACCTGACGTTCGGCGGCCTGCTGGCGCACGTCGTGGTCGCCATGACGCCGCGCGTGGTCGGCCACGGCCGGCGAATCGGCCGGCTGATCTGCGATCTGACGCCGGTGAAGCGCGTCACCGTGGTCGACGCCGACGTCGACATCCGCGATCCCGTGCACCTGGAGTGGGCGCTCAATTCACGCTTCGATCCCGCACGCGACACCGAGATCATCCGCGATGTTTTCGTGCCCATGTACATGGATCCGTCGGTGCGCGTCGCCGACGGCCGCTCGGATCCCGGCAGCAAGCTGATCCTCGACGCCACCCAGAAGATCGACTCGGGCACGTTCTCGCTGCCGCCCAAGGAC
>JACQAI010000290.1 GCA_016195115.1 Pseudomonadota bacterium | reverse complement strand
GACGCGCCGCACGTGGAACGCTGACGCTACGCCCTTTCCCGGGAGGCGCGCGCAGTAACGTCCGGCTCGCCTCACCGCATCAATGCGCCAGCGGGTCGGGGCGAAGCTGGAATTTCACCACCTTGCTGGTCGTGCCCTTGCCGCCTTCGACGTGGAAGGGCGTGCGCGTGGCGTAGGTCGACCACAGGCCGCGGCCTTTCCAGTCGCCGTTGGGGTCGTCGATCCTGCCGTCGAGCCCCTTGGCATAAAAACCCATCGGATAGGGCACGCGCAGCACCACCCACTTGCCGTCGACCAGCGCGAGCAGCGCGTCGTTGGCGTTGCCGGTCGCGATCGGCACGTCGTTGCCGAGCCCGAACGTGTTGTGCTGGTCGACCCACGCGTAGTAGCTCGCCTCGGCGCTGCCCGGCTCTTTGACATCGGGGAACTGCGGGCCCGGGAACGGGTAGAGCGTCCAGCCTTCTGGGCAGTGCTTGCCGGTGGCCTTCGGGCCGTTGAGCGGACCCTCGCATTTGCGCCGGTCGAAGCTGGCGAAGTGGCCGCTCGCCAAAGACGCCCACACCACGCCGTTGCGATCGATGTCCATGCCGCGCGGCGAATAGCCGTGGATCGGCGCCTTGGGATCGTCGAGCGGCGTCTCGTAGATCTCGGCGAGCGCGGTCTCGGGCGGATTGGCGCCCGGCGCCAGGCGCACCACCGCGCCCGGGAAACCCAATGTCGAGCCCCACACCGAGCCGTCGGCCGGGCTCGGTGCGACGCCGTAGAACGCCGCGACGACGCGCGCTTGTCCTTGGTCGGATCGACCGGCTGGTCGGGTTCGACATAGTCGTCGCGCCGGCCGTTGCCGTTGGTGTCGAGGATCAGCGCGGTCCAGCCCTGCGCCTTCTGCTCATCGCCGGTCTCCTCGAAGACTTTGCGGTTGAGCCAGCCGACGACGCCGCCGCCGGGGCCGCCGGCACTGGTCCACAGCGTGTTGTTGGCGTCGGCCGCGAACTGCAGGTGATGGGTCGCGAAGCAGGTGTCGATCAGGGTGAATTTGTTGGTCTTGGGATCGAACATCGCGAGCTGGCGGTTCGAGCTCTCGAGCGGGAACAGCTTGGCCGACGGATGGTCCGAGCCGGTGCGGCAGAACGCCGGATTGGCCGCCGGGCGGATACGCGAGGTGAACCACACCCGCGCCTGCTCGTCGAACATCGGGTTGTGCACGCTGGTGCGCGAGTCCCAGATCGCGTCCTCGCCCCAGTACGGCGAGGCGCCCAGCCGCGGCAGCGCCTTGGCCGACGGGGTCTTGGGGTCGCGCACCGGCATCAGGATCTGGCGCTTGGTGTGGCGCACTGGATCGAGCACCGGCAGCCGCTCGGTGCTCTCCTCGGTGGCGCCGTAGAGCGGGCCATGGGCGTTGACCGTCGGCTTGCGCCGGTCGGTCGAAATCTCGTCGTGCAGATAGTCCTTGGGGCCGGACCAGTCCCACACGCTG
The DNA here is from genome assembly GCA_016195115.1 of Pseudomonadota bacterium. Taxonomy (GTDB): domain Bacteria; phylum Pseudomonadota; class Alphaproteobacteria; order Elsterales; family Elsteraceae; genus JACQAI01. Next base: position 3,575 of record JACQAI010000290.1, on the reverse strand, counting down.
ATCACGACGTTGCGCTCGACGCCCTCAGGGCGCGGCGGCTGGGCGAACGGCAGCTCGCCGGCGGCGATGCGGTCGGTCCAGTCGCCGAACAGCTGGAGCGCGCGCTTGGTGTCGACGCGGCCGATCGCGTTGACCATCTGGGTCGCCGCTTGGCCGGACTGGATGCGGCGCTCCCATGCGTCGGCCGAAGACTCAAAATGCCCGAGGTTCTTCGGGACCGTGCGCGTCGCCTTGTTGCCGAGCTGATGGCAGGTGTAGCAGCCGTCGGTCTTGACGATGTCGAGCCACTGCTCCTGGCTGCCCCTCAGCGCGGTGCTGAACTCGTTCTTGGCAGGGATCTTGAGCATCGCGTACCAATAGATCGCCGGGTAGTACTCGGCGGCGGTGGCCGGGCTCGGCGCCGGCACCGCGGTGAGGTCGAGGATCTTGCCGAGTGGGGTCTGCAGCTTCGCCGAATCGATCAGCCCGTAGCCGCGCACCCAGACGCTGTAGACCGCCTTGGGCAGCTCGGGGATCAGGTAGCGGCCCTGCGCGTCGGTGACGACGATCTTGGCGAACTTGGTCGGCAGGCCAGTGGTCTCGGCGATCACCCACACGCCGGCCTCCGGTCCCTTCGGCCCCGTGACCGTGCCGGCGATCTCATTGATGCCGACGCGCGGCGCTGCGCGAACTGGCTGCGCCAGCACGGGGGTGGTCGCGAAAAGGGCTGCAAAGAGCGCGGCAAACCGCATCGTCCGCATGGTTGTCACCGGTTCGACGGGGCGGGAAAGTCGCCGCCGAGCCTAGCCGAAATCGCCGCACCTGCCCATCGGGAGCGGCTATCATGGTCCCGCAGGGCGAGGAGTAGGGGCACGGATGCAGATCGAGATCATCTGCACGGGGGACGAGGTCCTGACCGGCAAGATCGTCAACAGCAACTTCAGCTATATCAGCACGAAGCTGGAGGACGCCGGCCTCACGGTGCGCTGGGGCACCACGGTCGGCGATGATCGCGACAGCCTGTTGGCGGCGTTCAAACAGGCCGGCGAGCGCGCCGACGCCGTCATCGTCAACGGCGGCCTCGGGCCGACGGTCGACGACTTGTCGCAGGAGATCGCGGCGCGCGCGGCCGGTGTCGAGCTGACGCTCCACGAGACATGGCTCAAGCGCATGGAGGAGTTCTTCCAGCGGCGCAGCCGCATCATGCCGCCCAACAACCGCAAGCAGGCGATGCTGCCGAGCACCGCCGAGATGCTCGACAACCCGATCGGCACCGCCTGCGGCTTCGCGCTCGACATCGGCAAGGCGCGCTTCTTCTTCACGCCGGGCGTGCCGCGCGAGCTTCACCGCATGCTGGCCGAGCAGATCATTCCGCGGCTGCTGGCGCGCACCGGCGCCGCGACCGCGATCCACCTCAAGCGCTTTCACTCCTACGGTCTCGGCGAATCGCACGTCGACTCGCTGCTCGAGGGCGTCGAGGCGCTGGTGCCCGACGGCAGCGTCAAATTGGGTTTCCGCGCCCACTACCCGCAGCTCGAGACCAAGCTGACGGTGCGCGGCGCCGACATGGACGACGTGCGCGTCAAGCTCGCGCCGGTGCAGCAGGAGGTGCGCAAGCGGCTCGGCAATTTCATCATGGCCGAGGACGACCAGACGCTCGAGGGCGTCATCCTGGCCGCGCTCACCGAGCGCGCCGGCACCCTGGCGCTGATCGAGACCTTCACGAGCGGCATGATCGCGTCGCGGCTCGCCCACTGGCCGGGCGCGGAAAAAATCTTCGTGCGCGGCGCGGTGGCGCGCTCGCGACCGCAGGTCTGGGCGTCGGCGGGCATCGCCGGCACGCCGCCCGAGGGCGAGCTGACGCCCGAGATGGCCGGCACGGTCGCCGCCGCCGCGCGCCGCCAGTCGGGCACGACCCATGGCCTGGCGGTGCTGATCGCGGTCGACCAGGGCGCCGACCGCATCGATCTCGGCGGCTCGATCAACATCGGCATCGCGACCGCGACCGAGGTCGTGACGCGGCGCGCGCGCATCGTCGGCGGCCGCGACTGGGTACGCCTGGGTGCCGTCGAGCTCGGCCTCGACTGCCTGCGCCGCTACCTGCTCGGGCTGCCGGTCAGCGAGCGCATCGACTTCGAGAAGGTGTGACATGGCCTGGCAACGCATGGTGCTCGAGATCGGCATGGGGACCGACATCAGCGGCGCCGATTACACCAAGGCGGCGGTGCGCGCCTTGCCCCGACCGCGTCGACAAGGCCGCCGTGCTGGCGGTGCTGCCCCACGGCACCGGCACCGTCACGGTGGTCGAGGGCGGGCTCTAGATTCCCTACCACGCCGGCACCGACTCGACGGTGCTGGCGCACGCCGCCGCCGAGGTCTATCTCGACCTGCCCGAGGGAGGCCGGTCATGAGCCTCAAGCGCGTGATCCTGGAGATGGGCGCCGGCAACGACCTGCACGGCGGCGACTACACCAAGGCAGCGTTGCGCGCCGTCCAGGACGCCCTCCACCACAGCTCGCTGTCGTTCGTGCGCGTCCTCAAGGTCGATCGCAAAGCCATGCAGGTCTCCGTCACGATCGGCGTGCAGCGCCCCGACAAGGTCGATGCCGAGGCGGTCAAGGCGAGCCTGCCGCACGGCACCGTGACGGTCGAAGTCGTCAAAGGCGGCCTCGACGTGCCCGACGAAGCGGCCGGCGACGTCGCCGTGATCGCCAGCGCCGCCGTCGCGGTGCGGCTGGATCTACCTTAAGTTCGACACGCAACCCAACGGAGGAACGGACGATGGCGGAGAGCGAGCTCTACAAGAAGGGCGCGGCGTTGCGACGGCAACTCTACGGCGACGCCGCGGTCGATCGCGCCAACGCGACGACGTACAGCGATCCCATCATGAAGAAATTCATCGACGTCGCGACCGAGACTGTGTTCGGCGCCCTGTGGACGCGGCCCGGCCTCGACCTCAAGACCCGCACGTTGATCTGCGTCGTGTCCGATGCCGCCACTGCGCGCGAGCCCGAGCTCGCCATCCACCTGCGCTTCGCGCTGCGCCAGGGCTGGACCGAGGACGAGCTCACCGAGGTTTTGGTGCACCTGTCGGGCTATGTCGGCGTGCCGATGATCCGCGAGGCCATGCTGGTGGCCAAGAAGACCTTCGCCGAGATCCGCGCCGAGCAGGGCAAGGCTTAAGGTTCCAATCCCATTCCGTCATTGCGAGGAGCGCAAGCGACGAAGCAATCCGGAGATCGCACCGACGACTCTGGATTGCTGCGCTTCGCTCGCAATGACGGGGGAAAGGGCGCCAAACTTGCCGAATTGCCTTTCCCGGCTCATGCTTGACACCAGGCGTGGGGATTCCTGAGGAGCGTTTCGATGCACGATATCGTGATCCGCGGCGGCACCATCGTGGACGGCACCGGCGCGCCGGCGTTCACCGGCGACGTCGCGATCGAGGGCCAGACGATCGCCGCGGTCGGCGGCAAGCTGGGGCCGGCGCGGCGCGACATCGACGCCGGCGGCCTGTTGGTCACGCCGGGTTGGGTCGACGTGCACACCCACTACGACGGCCAGGCGACCTGGGACCCGATCCTGGCGCCGTCGTC
>JACQAI010000041.1 GCA_016195115.1 Pseudomonadota bacterium | reverse complement strand
GGTCTATCAGGGCACCAACCTGGTTGCTTCGAGCGGCAGCCTGGGCGTCATTCAGGACATCCTGGCCAACCAGCTGACGTTCAACGGCCAGCTGTCGACGGTCGGCACCCTGGTGTCGAACCTGTCGGTGGTCGGCGCGACCTCGGTCACCTCGGCGGGCAGCTTCCTGCTCAATACCTTCCTGAGCGAGCTCAACCTGATGGCGACCTCGCTCAACACGGTGGGCTCGCTCAACCAGGCGGTGGCCAACCAGGTCAAGTTCAACCAAGGCATCGAGGATGCCTTGACCACGGGCCTGAGCGCGCTGGTCGACGCCAACCTGCCGGCCGAGAGCGCGCGCCTGGCCTCCTTGCAGGTCAAGCAGCAGCTGTCGACCCAGTCGCTGACCATCGCGAACAACAACCAGGCCCTGCTCCTCACTTTGTTCCGCTGAGGCTGCTGCGCCGCCCGCCGACCCTGGCAGGCTGCCCGACGGCACCCTGCCATGGCCGGCGCCCTTCCATCCCGATCGCCGTTCTCGGCCCGCGCCCCGACGTGCGCCCGCCCGGGCGCCGCGGCGCCCCGCGTCCCGACCTGCGGCTGGGGCAGAATTGCCGGCTCGGTCATTTTGGCACCGGGAAGTTTTTGCCGGGCCGCCTGCAGGTCCTTCCGTGAAATCCGTCGATCGAACCAACCGTCAGGAAATTTTCCTCAGAAAAACAGATACTTATGGACCGATCTCAAGATGGCACAGCGGTTGCGTTAGAGAATCGGCAATAGCAAGCCAAGCAACCATTTGGCTTAGTTAACCCGAGCAATCGGAGACCACGATGACGCAAAGCGTAAACACCAACCTCTCCGCGCTCGTCGCGCTGCGCACCCTCGGCACGGTGACGACCGACCTGAACGCGACGCAGAAGCGGGTCAGCACCGGCTACAACGTCGCCGACGGCTTCGACAACGGCGCCATCTTCGCGATCGCCCAGAGCGTCCGCAACAGCATCGCGGGCGTGGTTGCGGTCAACAGCGAGTTGAAAGGCTCCCAGGGCCTGGTCTCGGTGGCCAACGCCTCGCTGACCCAGGTCTCCGACCTGATGACCCAGGTGCGCGACATCCTGACCCGCCTGTCCGACCAGGGCGTGACCAGCGATACGCGCAACCAGTTCGCCACGCAGTTCACCTTCCTGATGGCGACCATCAACAACAACCTGACGACCGCGGTCTATCAGGGCACCAACCTGGTCGCCACCAGCGGCAGCCTGGGCGTCATCCAGGACGTTCTGGCCAACCAGCTGGTGTTCTTCGGCCAGCTGTCGACGGTCGGCACCATGGTGTCGAACCTGTCGGTGGTCGGCGCGACCTCGATCACCTCGGCGGGCAGCTTCCTGCTCAATACCTTCCTGAGCGAGCTCAACCTGATGGCGACCTCGCTCAACACGGTGGGCTCGCTCAATCAGGCGATCGCCAACCAGGTCAAGTTCAACTCCGGCATCCAGGACGCCTTGACCGAGGGCTTGGGCGCGTTGGTCGACGCCAACCTGCCGGCCGAGAGCGCGCGCCTGGCCTCCTTGCAGGTCAAGCAGCAGCTGTCGACCCAGTCGCTGACGATCGCCAACAACAACCAGCAGCTCCTGCTGAGCCTGTTCAGGTAGCGAGCGTAACCCCTTCATTCGACTTGAAAGCCCCGGGCCCTGCCCGGGGCTTTTTTATGCCCGCCTAAGTCGCCGCCGCGCCCCGAAACCCGGTTGCCACCACGTAGGTCTCGGCGGACTCGGCGCGGCTGGCCGGCGGCTTGGCGTGGCGCACCGTCGTGAACACTTGGCGCAGCCGCTGCAGCAGCGCGGCCGCGGAACCGCCCTGGAACACCTTGACGACCAGCCCACCGCCCGGCGCCAGCACCGTCTCGGCGAACGCCAGCGCCGCCTCGGCCAGCCCGACGATGCGCAGATGATCGGTCTTGGCATGGCCGGTCGCGGGCGCCGCCATGTCGGACAGCACGAGGTCGGCCGGGCCGCCGAGCGCCGCCGTGATCGCGGCCGGCGCCGCCGGATCGAGGAAATCGACGCGCAGGACCTCGGCCCCGGCGAGCGGCGCCATCTCGAGCAGGTCGAGCGCGACCACCCGCGCCAGCGCGCGCGCCTGGGCCGCCTTGGTCGCGGCGACCACGACCTGGGTCCAGCCGCCCGGCGCGGCGCCGAGGTCGATCACGCGCTGGCCGGGCTTGAGCAGGCGGAAGCGCGCGTCGAGCTCGAGCAGCTTGAACGCGGCGCGCGAGCGGTAGCCGCGGCGCTGCGCCTCGGCGACGTAGGGGTCGTTGAGCTGGCGCGTCAGCCAGCGCGCCGACGACGTCGAGCGGCCGCCCGTCTTGCGGACCCGCACCGCGGCGCCGCGCCGACCCGGCGGCCGCGCCCGCATGGGTCAGCCGCGCACGCAGCCGCCACGCCAACCCTGCGTGCGCGGCTGGGTCACTGGCGCGTCGTCGGGGCCGGCGAATGGATCGGCGCCGGCACGCCCATCAGGCCGAGCAGGATGCCCTCGCGCACGCCGCGATCGGCGATGCGCACCTGGTCGACCGGCCAGGCCTGCAGGATGGCGTCGAGGATGGCGCAGCCGGCGACTACGAGATCGGCGCGCGAGCGGCCGATGCAGGGATGGGCGAGCCGGCCGGCGACGTCCATCTCGACGATGCGCCGCGACACCGCGCACATGTCGCGGTACGTCACCGTGACGCCGTCGACCCGCGAGCGGTCGTAGCGCGGCAGGCCGAGATGGATGCCGGCGAGCGTCGTCACCGTGCCCGACGAGCCGAGCATCTGGACACCGCCGGCGGCGACCGCGGCGGCAATGCCGTGGCTGGCGTCGAAGCCGGCGAGCAAGCTCGCGACACTGTCGCGCATCGCGCCATAGCCCGCGGCCGTGACCGCCGCCGCACCGAAGCGCTCGCTCAGGTTGACGACGCCGGCGGGCACCGACATCCAGGCTTTGAGCACGATGGACGCGCCGCCGTCGGCGGCGGACGCGCCAAGCGCCGGCAGCTCGAGCCACATCAGCTCGGTCGAGCCGCCGCCGATGTCGAACATGATCGCCTGGCGGCGCGCCGGATCGAGCAGCGCCGAGCAGCCGGCGACCGCGAGCAGCGCCTCCTCGCCCGGCCCGATGACCTCGATCGTGAGCCCGGTCTCGCGCGTCACCTGGTCGAGGAACGCCTCGCCGTTGTTGGCGCGCCGGCACGCCTCGGTCGCGACCACGCGCGCGATGCAGGGCTGGTGCTTGCGCAGCTTGGCGGCGCAGATCTTGAGCGCCGCGATGGTGCGCTCGATCGCCGGCGCGCTGAGCCCGCCGGTCAGGCCCAATCCCTCGCCCAGGCGGACGATGCGCGAGAACGCGTCGATCACGTGCAGGCCGGCGCTGCCGCGCCCGCGCGCGACCAGCAGGCGGCAGTTGTTGGTGCCGAGATCGAGCGCGCCGTAGACCGGCGCCGCCCCCTGCAACGCCGGCGCGGCCGCGCCGCGCCACGCGGGGGCCTGATCCTTCATGACTGGGGTTATAGACGATGCCCGGGAGGCCCAGCAATCGCGCGGGTCTCGGGCTCCCGAAGGGACCTCGAAACCCTAGTCGGAGCCCAAGCGTCTGTGGTAGAGGTGCGCGCCTCAAAGCCGCCCTGCCCGGCCCCCGGGCGACCCAGGTGGTGGGGGATCGTTCAACGGTAGGACAACGGACTCTGACTCCGTTTATCTAGGTTCGAATCCTAGTCCCCCAGCCAGCCTCGAAACCGTCCGCCGACCAGCCACCCGCAGCCGCGGGCCAGGCGCGCGTCTGTGGTGCGACCGCCGGCCGCGCGGCAATCGCGCCGGCGCCGTGGTAGGCTTCGCGCAACGCTCCGGCATAGAACGGCGCGGCAAACGACGCTCCGACACCGGAGCGACAGGGAAGCTGACAGGGTAACGCGTCTCGATCGCGCGGACGCGCGACGGGGTGGCCGCCGCTTTCGGCGTACACGCAAGAACCGACCAAGCGGACGAAGCGGCGCCTCATCCCGGAACGTCGCCCGCGGCATACGGCCGCCACGGACTGCTGCGCGCAGCCCCGGCGGATCCGAGCGACCGCGGCGCTGAACCCGCAACGGGAGGTGCTCATGAGGCGACATCTTGGGTCGATCGTCACGCTGGCCGTCGCGGCGCTGCTCGCGGCCGGCCTTTTGCTGACGCCAACGGCGGCGTCGGCCCAGCAGACCGCCGCCGCGCCGGCCGCCGCGAAGGTGGTGCCTCACGGTACCCTGACGTTGGCGTGGCACACCGGCATGGCGCCACGCTGGCTCGACCCGCAGGAGCACGACGGCACCGCGACGCCGGACAATTTCCTGATGGCGATCCACGACGCCCTGATCAAGAACCTCGGCACCTCGCTGTACGACCACCCGGCGCTGGCCGAGCGCTACGAGTTTGCGGCGGACGCCAAGTCCGCGACCTTCTGGCTGCGGCCCGGCATCACGTTCCACAATGGCGCGCCGGTGACGCCGGAGGACGTCAAGTTCAGCTTCGAGAACTATCGCGGCGCCTGGGCCGACGTCCTCAAGGAGAAGACCGCGAAGGTCGAGATCCTCGACGAGCGCACCGTGCGCTTCCAGTTCAAGATGCCGTTCCTCGACTTTCCGCTGCTGTTCGGCACCGCCAACGTCAGCGGCGCCGGCTGGGTCGTGCCGGCGGCGTATTACAAGCAAGTCGGGGCGGACGGCTTCAAGCAGAAGCCGATCGGCGCCGGCCCCTACAAGTTCGTGCGCCAGGCCGTCGGCACCAAGATCGAGCTCGAGGCCTTCGAGGGCTACTACCGCCCGGTGCACATCAAGCACCTCACGATGGTCGCGGTGCCCGAAGCCGCGACCCGCGTCGCCATGCTGGAGCGCGGCGAGGCCGACATCATCTATTTCGTGCCCGGCGAGCTGATCGACCGCATCAAGGACAACCCGAAGATGATGCTGGCGCCGGTGCTGTCGGGCAATTGGTGGCTCGAGTTCCCGGGCTTCCGCGATCCCAAGAGCCCGTTCCACGACCAGCGCGTGCGCCAGGCCGTCAGCCTGGCGGTCGACCGCCAAGCGATCAACGACGCCGAGTCCGGCGGCCTGGGCAGGGCCGACGGCAACTGGATCAACGACGACGTGCAATATGGCCTGGTGTGGCCGGAGTTCCCGACCGACCTCGCCAAGGCCAAGCAGCTCATGAAGGAGGCCGGCGTTCCCAACGGCTTCAAGATCGACTGGCTGACCCCGCTGCCGGCCTACTACTCGCGCGGCGAGCGCGTGGTCTCGCAGCTCCAGGACCTCGGCATCAAGGCGCGCCTCCAGGTCATGGAGCGCGGCGTGTTCCTCAGCCGGCTGCAAGCCGGCCTGAAGGAATGGCCGGGCGTCCAGATCATCATGCACGGCGCGCGCATCGGCGGCAGCTGGTCGAACTGGTACGAGTCGTACTTCAAGTGCGGCGCCTTCAACGCCAAGGACCGCATCTGCGTGCCCGAGCTCGACGCCAAGTTCGAGAAATATCTGGCCTCGATCGACGGCGGCGAGCGCAAGCGGCTCGCCGAGGAGATCCAGCGCGCCATCCTCGAGAACTATTACCTAGTGCCGGTATTCCGCCACTCGTTCGTCAACGGCATCGGCCCGCGCATCGCGGCGTCGAAGTGGCAGGACGTGTTCCCGACGATCACCACCGGCTACCCCTATCCTTGGGAGGACATCCGGCTGAAGTGACCGGCGCGCCTCGGGATCAGCGCGCCGGCCGCCAATCTCGATAGCGCGGATGGTCGGCGCCGATCGGCAGGCTCACGGCTGCGCCGGTCGCCGCCGAGTGATTGAGCGCGGTGATCAGCTCGAGCGACTGGCGCGCGTCGGCCAGGGTCACGGGCAGCGCGCCGCCGCTGGTCAGGGCGGCGTGGTAGGCCGCCATCAGGCCCTCGAAGCGCGATGGCACGACGTGATGATCGGCCAGCGCGTCCTCGATGCGGCGCGCGGCTTCGGGCGAGCCGGGCACGATCTGCCAGGGACCGTCGCCCGGCGCATACGGCGCCTGGGTGCTCTCGAATGTGACGTGCTCGAAGCATAGGCGCAGCCGGCTGATCTCCTTGTGCGAGCCGAGCGTGCACGCGAGCGACGCCAGCGCCCCGCTCGCCAACTCCAAGGTCGCGACCGCGCAATCCTCGACCTCGATCGGGTTGACCCGCGTCGCGGTGCGCGCGAACACCGAGGCGATCGGCCCCATCAGGTAGGTCAGGAGATCGTGGGCGTGGATCGCGTGGGTCAGCAGCACGCCGCCGAGCTCGGTATCCCAGCGGCCGCGCCACGGCGTCGCGTAGTATTTGGCGCCGCGCTTCCACGCGGTCTCGACCGTGCCGATATAGGGTTTGCCGGCGAGCCCGAGGTCGACGATGCGCTTGGCCTGCTGCAGACCGTCGCCGTAGCGATACTGGAAGATCGGCATGACGCGGGTACTGGCCGTGCGCTCGGCGGCGATCACGCGATCGACCTCGGCCAGCGAGCCGGCCAGCGGCTTCTCGCACACCACCTGCTTGCCGGCGGCGAGCGCCGCCAGGATCTGCGCGCCGTGCAGGGTCGGCGGCGTGCAGATATCGATGATGTCGAGATCGGCCATCGCGAGCAGGTCGTCGAACGACGTCGTGCGCCGCGGAATTGCGAACTCGTCGCCGACCGCGGCGAGCCGCGCGGGATCGAGGTCGCACAGCGCCAGCACGCGGAACTTGTCGGGATGGCGGGCATAGCCTTCGGCGAGATGCAGGCGGCCGACGCCGCAGCCGACCACCGCCACCGTCCAGATTTTTGCCGCCATGGATCAGCGCCGCTCGGCCAGCGCCTGCGCGGTGAGCGCCAGCTCCATGGCCTTGAAGCAGCGCGCCTGCTGCATCGCGGTCTCGGTGCGGTCGCTTATGTCGGCAACGAGCTGGCGACCATACGGCAATACGACGTCGCTGCAGTCGATGCGGCTGACGCCCTTGCGGTCGACGTGGAACAGGTGGTCGATGCCGTCGCGGCCGGCGATGTCGACGTACTTGCGCAGCTCGAGATAGCCCTCCGTCCCCACGATCACGAGCCTGCCGTCGCCCCAGGTCGGCAGGCCGTCGGGCGTGAACCAGTCGACGCGGACGTAGCCGGTGGCCTCGGGCGCGCGTGCGCAGCCCCATCTCGCCAAAATCCTGGAACTCTTGTGTCTCGGGATTGGCGCGGTTGGCCACGGTCGCGAACGCGACCTCGGCGTCGAGCGTGCCGGTGAAGAACAGGAACTGCTCGCACTGGTGCGACGCGATGTCGGTCAGCACGCCGCCGGTCAGCGCGCGCTTGAAGAACCACGCCGGCCGGCGCGGCTTGTTGAGCCGGTGCGGCCCCAGCCCAGTGGTCGTGACGACCTTGCCGATCGCGCCGGCCGCGACCAGCTCGCCGGCCTTGACCGTGCAGCGCGTCTCGAAGTGCTCGGAATAGCACACCGAGTAGATCCGCTTGGTCTCGGCCTGGACCTGGCGGACCTCGGCGAGCTGCGCCAGCGACGTCATGCCGGGCTTGTCGACCATGAAATCCTTGCCGTGGCGCATCGCCGCAATCCCGAGCGGCGCGCGTTCGGCGGGCACCGCAGCGCTGACGATCAGCGCGATCGACCGATCCTCGAGGATGCGCCGCGGATCGTCGACCCGGCGTGCCTGCGGATACTCGGCGGCGAACGGTTTTGCTTGCGCATCGTCGACGGCATGGAAGGCGACGAACTCGGCGCCGGCGCGCAGCATCGTGGCGGCCTGGCCCCAGATGTGAAAATGGTCGAGGCCGATGACGCCGAAGCGAACCGGGTTCATGGGTCGGCTCCTATCCTCTGAGGCCGGTGGTCGCGATGCCCTGGATGAGCAGGCGCTGGAACAGCACGAACAGCACGAGCAGCGGCACAAGCGTGAGGGTCGACATCGCGAGCAACGCGCCCCAGTCCGACTTTCCGGTCGAGTCGACGAAGCTGCGCAGGCCGAGCTGGACCGTGTAGGAGCCCATGTCGTTGAGATAGACGAGCGGCCCGAAGAAGTCGTCCCACGTCCAGATGAAGGTGAAGACCGCCGCGGTGCCGAGCGCCGGCAGCGACAGCGGCAGGATGACGCGCCGATAGACGCCCCAGGCGCCGCAACCGTCGATCTTGGCGGCGTCGTCGAGCTCGCGCGGGATGGTGCGGAAGAACTGCACCAGCAGGAAGATGAAGAACGCGTCGGCGGCGAGGAACTTCGGCACCACCAAGGGCAGGAAGGTGTCGATCCAGCCGAGCCCGAGGAACAGCACGTACTGCGGGATCAGGGTGACGTGGTACGGCAGCATCATGGTGCCGAGCATCAGGGCGAACCACAATCTTCGACCGCGGAACTCCAGGCGCGCGAACGCGTATGCCGCGAGCGAGCACGACAGCACGTTGCCGATCACCGACAGGCTCGAGATGATCAGCGAATTCACGAAGAAGACGCCAAAGCTGACCTGCAGGCCCTGCCAGCCGCGCCGATAGGCGTCCAGGCTGACGTCCGACGGCCACAGCGAGGCGGAGGCAAAGATCTCGTTCTCCGGCTTGAGCGAGCTCGCGAGCATCCAGAGCAGCGGATAGAGCATCGCGATCGACGCCAGGCACAACACGACATGGTAGGCGAGCGAGCGCGCGGCCCCCCGCCCCGCCGGCGCAACGACCGCGACGGCGTGATCAATCGCCATAGTGCACCCAGTAGCGCGAGGTCAGGAACGAGAACGCCGTGAACAGCGCAATCACGATCACCAGGATCCAGGCCAGCGCCGCCGCATAGCCCATGCGGAAATACGCGAACGCCTCCTGATAGAGATAGAGCGTGTAGAACAGGGTCGAGTCGATCGGGCCGCCGGTGCCGCCGCTGATGATGAACGCCGGCGTGAACGCCTTGAAGGCGTCGATCGTCTGCACCACGGCGTTGAAGAACACCACCGGCGTCAAGAGCGGCAAGGTGATCTTGACGAACTGCTGCCAGCCGGTGGCGCCGTCGATCGCGGCAGCCTCGTAGACCTGGCGCGGGATTTGGCGCAGGCCGGCGAGGAAGATGATCATCGGCGAGCCGAACTGCCAGACCGAGAGCACGACCAGGGTATAGAGCGAATAGTCCGGGTTGGAGATCCAGCTCGGTCCGACGATGCCGAACACGGCGAGCAGCTGGTTGACCAGGCCGTCGCCGGCGAACAGCTTGCGCCACAGCACCGCGATCGCGACGCTCGCGCCGAGCAGCGACGGGGATCGAAGCGATGAACTTGGGATCGTCGGTGGCGATGCGCACGTAGTTGTCGGCGCCGATCCAGCGCGGCTCGCGCAGCAGGTCGAAATCGGTGAACGACAACGCCAGCGACGCCAGCGCCGGGCCGAACGTCAGCCCGAAGAAACCGACCAGCCAGGGCAACAGGAACAGATAGCCGGCCGTGTCGGGGCGCCAGGACGCCTCGCGCAGCGTCGTTTGCGCCGCCGGCCACGACCGGCCGCTCGTCAGTCCCGCCGCCATCGCCTCAGCCGCGCGCCAGCACGGCCTTGGCCTCCTTGACGAACTGCTTGGCGCCGTCGGCCACCGACAGCTTGCCGAAGCCGATCTGCTCGTTGATGCGGCGCAGCAGCATCTGGACCTCGCCGGCGCCCGCCGGCGGCGGCGGCGGCAGCGGCCCGACCTTGTCGCTGACGAAGGCGATGTACTGCGCCATCGCACGGCCGAGCGCATCGAGGGTCGGCTCGACCGCGCGGCGCACCACGGCCGACGGCGGCACGCCACGCTCGACCCCGAGGACCAGGCCGGCGGCGACGTCGTTGGCGTAGAAGTCGACGACCTTGACCGCGAGCTCGGGCTGCTTGGTGCGCGCCGACACGCTCCACAGCATCGCGGGTTTGAGATACTGACCCGGCTTGGCGCCGGCGCCGCCGCCCGGATAGGTCGTCATCGCCAGCGCACTCTTGTTGAGCGCCTGGTAGCCGACCAGCTGGTTGGAGTGCGCGAACACGATC
>JACQAI010000289.1 GCA_016195115.1 Pseudomonadota bacterium | reverse complement strand
GCCTGCGGCGGGCCGCCGCCGGCACCATCACGTTCGACGGCACCGCGCTGGTCGGGTTGCCCGCCCATCGCGTCGCCCGGCTCGGCATTGGCTACGCGTCGGAGGAGAGCAACGTGTTCGCCGGCTTGACGGTGGCCGAGAACATCGCCTTCGCGACCTGGACCAATCCCGGCGGCCGCCCGGCCGCCGAGCGCCTGGCGTTCGCCTATCAGGTGTTCCCCAAACTGCGCGGCTATGCGGCGCGCGGCGGCCAGCAGCTGTCGGGCGGCGAGCGCAAGATGGTGTCGATCGCCCGGGCGTTGGCGCTCGACCCCAAGCTGCTGCTGCTCGACGAGCCGTTCGAGGGCTTGTCGCCGGCGATCATCCCGGCGATCGCCGACGGCGTCGCCTCGATCATGGGGCGTGGGCACTCGATCCTGATGGCCGAGTCGAACATCCACCATCTGCCCGACAACGCCGATCGCCTCTACGTGCTCGAGCGCGGCGCCATCATCTTCGCCGGCACCCCGGCCGAGGCGCGCCGCGACGCCGCGGTGATGCGCGTGATCGCCGGCACGGCGGCGGACGCCGCCCCATGATGGGTCCGGGCCCGCTTGCGCCGGCCGGCTGGCGACCCGATATCGAATGACGGCCCGATGACCCTGCAAGACCTCAAGACCGCGCTGCGCCGCGCTTTGACCCCGCCCCTGGTGGTGCTGGCGGCGCTATGGATGTTCCTCGAGGAGTTCATCTGGGAGCGGCTGGCGGCGCTGATCGCGCGGCTGGCGCGGCTGCCGGTGATCGCCGCGCTCGAGGCTCGGCTGGCCCGCCTGCCGCCCTACGCCGCGATGGCGCTGTTCGGCGTGCCGACCGTGCTCCTCATCCCGGTCAAGCTCGCGGCCCTCTACCTGATCACCGCCGGCCACGCCCTGCTCGGCATCGCGGTCCTGGTGGTCGCCAAGGTCGCGATCACCGGCGTGGTCGCCCGGCTGTTCACGGTCTGCCGGCCGCAGCTGATGTCGATCGGCTGGTTCGCCCGTCTCTACGGCTGGGTGCAGCGCGTGCGCGACGACCTCTACGCGCGCGTCCGCAGCATGCCGGGCTGGCAGCGCGGTCGCGCCGTCGTGCGGCTCACCGGCGTCTATTTCCGCCGTCTCAAGGCTGAACTCGGGGCCTGAGAACCCTCAGCTGAACTGGATCACCGCGCGTACCAGCGAGCCCTGCTTGACGCCGGCGAAACCGTCGTTGATCTCCTCGAGCGTCAGGCGGCGATCGATCAGCTCGTCGAGCTTGAGCTTGCCCTCGAGATAGAGCCGCGCCAGCCACGGGAAGTCGCGCTGCGGCCGGGCGTTGCCGTAGCTCGAGCGGATGATGCGCTTCTCGCCCATCAGCGAGCCGAAGCGCAGCGACACGTGCTGATTGGGATCGGTCTTGCCGAGGATGATCACGGTGGCGCCGGGACGCGCCGCCTCGATGGTGAGTTGCAGGGTCTTCTCGCCGCCGCCAGCCTCGAAGGCGAAGTCGGCGCCGCGGCCGTGGGTCAGCGCCTTCACGCGCGCCAGCACATCGTCGCGCGCGGGGTTCAAGGTCTCGGTGGCGCCGAGCTGGCGCGCCAGGCCGAGACGGTGGTCGGACAGGTCGACCGCGATGATCGGCTCGGCGCGCGCGATCGCCGCACCCTGCACGGCGTTGAGCCCGACCGCGCCGACCCCGACCACCAGCGCGCTGGCGCCCGGGGTGACGCGCGCCATGCGCACCGCGCCACCGACCCCGGTCATGACGCCGCAGCCGATCAGGCAGGCGCGGTCGAACGGGATGTCCTTGGGCACCGCGATCGCCGAGGCCTCGGTGACCACGGCATACTCCGCGTGGGTCGACAGCGCCATGAAGTGGTGCAGGGGTTTGTTCTCGAGAGAGAGTCTCGGCGGGCCGTCGCCGATCGTGCCGTCGCGATGGGCGCCGATGTGGCGATCGCACAGGATCGGCAGGTCCTGCTCACAGTAGAAGCAGTGGCCGCAATGCGGGTTCCACGAGCACACCACGTGGTCGCCCGGCTTGACCGCGGTGACTGCGGTGCCGACCACCTCGACGACGCCGGCGCCCTCGTGGCCGAGCACGACCGGCAGGCGCGCCGCGACCGAGCCCTGAATCGCCTCGAGATCGGTGTGGCACAGCCCGCTGGCGCGGATCCTGACCCCGACGTCAAACGGCCCGAGCGGCGCCGCGGTGACGGCACGGACCACCAACGGCGCGCCGACGCGATCGAGAACCGCGGCCTTGAACTGCATCGTCCTGCCTCCCGCTCTGGCGATCCTGACGTGCTAACATATCAGTGCTCGATCAGGCGCGGGAGGCACGACATGAAGATCTATGAGGGCGGGCGCAGCCTGGACGGCGCGGTCGTCACGGTCGACGGCAAGCGCCTGGCGCCGCGCTTGGACCTCAAGAAGCTGTCGCCCGCCGGGTTCGAGTGGACCTACGAGGGCGCCGGCCCGGCCCAGCTGGCGCTGGCGCTGCTCGCCGACCACCTGGGCGACGACACCAAGGCGCTGGCGCTCTATGAGGCGTTCATGAAGGCGGTGATCGCCGTGCTCGACAACGCCTGGCGCCTGACCTCGGCCGACATCGACCAGGCGCTCGCCACGCTCAAAAGCTGACGGAGAGACGCGATGAGGCTGTGCCGCTTCGACGACGATCGCCTGGGGCTGATCGAAGGCGATTACGTGCGCGACGTCAGCGCCGCGCTCGAGGCACTGCCGGCGCCGCGCTGGCCGCTGCCGCCGGGCGATCCGCTGATCGCCAACTTCGAACGCGTGCGGCCGGCGATCGCGGCGGCGGCGGCGCGGGCGCCGCAGCGGCCGCTCGCGGCGGTCAGGCTCAAGAGCCCGGTCGCCAATCCCAACAAGCTGATCGGCGCGCCGATCAACTACAACGACCACGTCGAGGAATCGCGCAAGGACCAGGGCATCGCGCATGGCCGCGAGATCAAGACGATCGGCGACTGGGGCCTCTTCCTCAAGGCCAACAGCGCGCTGGTCGGCCCGTCCGAGGGCGTGGCGCTGCGCTTCATCGACCGGCGCAACGACCACGAGGCCGAGCTCGCGGTGATCATCGGCACCGGCGGCAGCAACATCGCCGAACGCGACGCCTTCGCGCACATCTTCGGCTATGCGATCGGCCTCGACATGACGGTGCGCGGCACCGAGCTGCCGAGCTTCCGCAAATCGATCGACAGCTACGCGGTGCTCGGGCCGTGGCTGGTCACCAAGGACGAGATCGCCGACCCCGACGCGCTCGACTTCGCGCTGTGGGTCAATGGCGAGCTGCGCCAGAAGTCGAACACGCGCCATCTGGTCTACGGCGTCGCGCGGCTGATCGCCTACGCCTCGTCGTTTTACACACTCCATCCGGGCGACGTGATCTACACCGGCACGCCGGCCGGGGTCGGCCCGGTCAAACCGGGAGACGTCATGCGCATCGAGATGCAGGGCATCGGGGCCATGGAGGTCGCGGTGCGCGCCGCTTAGCCAGGCGATCTGCTATGATCGCGGGCAGGGAGGAGCCATGAGGCGGTCGGTCCTGGTGGTCGACGATGAGCCGAACATCGTGCTCTCGCTCGAATTCCTGATGAGCCGGGCCGGCTATGACGTGCGGGTGGCGCATGACGGCGACACCGCCCTGCGCCTGGTCGACGAGCGCGCACCCGACCTCGTGCTGCTCGACATCATGACCCCGGGCTGCGACGGCTACGAGGTCTGCGAGCGCATCCGGGCCAACCCGGCGCTGCGGCGGGTGAAGATCGTCATGCTGACGGCGAAAAGCCGCGATGTCGAACGCGAAAAGGCCTTCGCGCTCGGCGCCGACGACTACATCACCAAGCCGTTCTCGACGCGCGAGCTGGTCGACCGGGTCAAACGGCTGATCGGCGATGCCGCGGAGTGAGCCCATCGCGTCGACTGCCGCGCCGCGCCGCCGCACCGGCGTCGCGCAGCGCCAGCTCGCGATTGCGTTCGGCGCGGCCGCGGCCGCGGCCGTCGCCCTGATCGTCACCCTCGTCGTGCTGCAAGCGGACAGCGACGGCGCCGCGGCAGCCAATGCGGGCTGGACGGCTGCCGCCGGGCTGGCCGCCGGGCTTGGGGTGCTCTGGCTCATCCTCGACTGGCGCTTCCTGCGGCCGCTCGCCCGGTTCGCCGCAGGCGCGCGCTTCATCGCCGAGACTCACCCGGTCGGGCGCGTGACGCTGCCCGAGCATCCCGCGCTCGGCACACTCCCGGAAGCCGTCGACGCGCTGTGCCGCCGCCTCGGCGCCGTCGAGCGCGAGTTCGGCGATGCCGTCGCGGCGGCGACCGGCTCGGTCGAGGAGCAGAAGCAGCGGCTCGAGGCGATCCTGTCCGATCTCGCCGAGGGCGTTCTCGTCTGCAATCTCGATCACCAGGTGCTGCTCTACAATCAAGTGGCGCTGGCGCTGCTGCATCTCGGGGGCGAGCTCGGACTCGGCCGCAGCCTGTTCACCCTGATCACCCGGGAGCCGATCCTTCATGCGCTCGAGTTGCTGCTCGGCCGGCCCGAAAGCGATCCGGCGCTGGCAATCGTCGCGGCGACCACCGACAGCAGCACGCTGCTTACGGGTCGGATGAGCCTGGTGCGCGACGCAACGCGTCGTCCGACCGGATACGTCCTCACCTTCAACGACGCCACCCGCGATATCGCCGAGCACGCGCGGCGCGACGCCCTGCTGCGCGAAGCCGTCGAGGGGTTGCGGGCGCCGCTGGCGAACCTGCGCGCCGCCGCCGAGACCGCCGCGGCGTTTCCCGACCTGGCGCCGGAGCGGCGGCGCGAGTTCGAGCAGGTCATGCTGCGCGAGGCGGCCGGGCTCAGCGATCGCCTGGCAACGCTCGACCACGGTTATCAAAACCTCGCGGCCGCGACCTGGCCGATGGCCGACCTCTATTCCACCGATCTGTTCAGTTGCGTCGCCCGCCGGCTCGCCGAGAGCGGCGGGCCACGGCTCACGATCACCGGCCTGCCGCTGTGGCTTCACGGCGACAGCCATTCCCTAGCGCTGGCGCTCGAGCATGTCGCGCGCTGCCTGGCGCGCGCCACCGGACGGACCAGCTTCGACCTCGAGGCCCTGCTCAGCGATCGCCACATCTACGCCGAGATCGCTTGGGACGGCGAGGCGGTGGCGTCGCCGACGCTCGATGGCTGGCGCGCCGAGACATTGGCGGGCAGCGTCGGACCGGTCACGCTGGGTCGCGTCCTGGAGCGTCACAACAGCGAGATGTGGAGCCGCGAGACGCGCCCCGGCCGCGCCATCCTGCGCATGCCGCTGCCGGCGAGCCGCCAGCCCGCGCTGCGCGAGCGCGGCGGCGGCAAGCCGCCGGCGCGGCCGGAGTTCTACGATTTCGATCTGCTTGCCCTGACGGGCGGGCACGCGCTCGACGCGGCCCCCTTGCGGACCTTGCCCTATGTGGTGTTCGACACCGAGACTACCGGGCTGCGGCCGTCGGACGGCGACGAGATCGTCTCGATCGGTGCGGTTCGCGTCCTCAACGGCAGAATCCTGACCGGCGAGACGTTCTCGCGGTTGGTCGATCCGCGGCGCACGATCCCGGTCGCATCGATCCGCTTCCACGGCATCACCGACGCGATGGTCGCGGGCTCGCCCCCGATCGAGGTCGTGCTGCCGCAGTTCCGCGATTTCGTCGCCGACGCGGTTCTGGTCGCCTACAACGCGGCCTTCGATCTCAAGTTCTTGAAACTCAAGGAAACCGCTTCCGGCGTGCGGTTCGACAACGTCGCGCTCGATGCGCTGCTGATTGCCGCCTTTCTCTTTCCCGATCTCGACGACTTGAGCCTCGACGGTCTCGCCGCACGGCTCGGCATCGACATCACCGATCGCCACAGCGCGCTGGGCGACGCCATGGCCACCGCGGCGGTCTTCACGAAGCTCCTTGAGCTGCTCGAGCGGTGCGGCGTCGACACCCTCGGGCAACTCCTCGCGGCCTCGCGCATGACATTCGAGATCCGCGCGCGGCAGGCGCACTTCTGATGAGGGGCGATCGCCTCATCGCACTCTTCCTGCTCGGCGCGCTGGCCTTCAGCCCGCCGCTGCTCGCGATCTTCGCCGGCGGTGCGGCGCCGCTCGGCATCCCGGCCTTGATCTTCTACCTGTACATGGCCTGGGCGGCGCTCGTCGGGCTGCTGGCGCTGCTCGGCCGCGACCGCCCGCACGAGGAGTAACGTGCTCCCGACGCCCCTCATCATCCTGGCGGCGTTCGGCTATCTCTGCCTGCTGTTCGCCATCGCCTATTGGGCGGACAAGCGCGCCGACGCCGGCCACAGCGCCGTCGCGAGCCCCTATGTCTACGCGCTGTCGATCGCGGTCTACTGCACCGCCTGGACCTTCTACGGCAGCGTCGGCCGCGCGGCGACCAGCGGGGTCGACTTTCTGCCGATCTATCTCGGTCCGACCTTGGTCGCGATCCTGTGGTGGCACCTGACCCGCAAGATCCTGCGCATCAGCAAGCTGAACCGGATCACTTCGATCGCCGACTTCGTGGCCTCGCGCTACGGCAAGAGCCAGTTGCTCGGCGGGCTGGTGACGGTGATCGCGGTGGTGGTCATGACGCCCTACATCGCGCTGCAGCTGAAAGGCGTCTCGAGTAGCTTCAACGTCCTGCTCAGCTCGCCGCGACCGAGCACGGCGGCAACGCCCATCCTCGGCGACACGGCAATCTACGTCGCCATCGTGATGGCGGCTTTCGCCATGCTCTACGGCACGCGGCACATCGATGCCACCGAGCGGCACGAGGGCATGGTGGCGGCGATCGCATTCGAGTCGATCGTGAAGTTGATCGCATTCCTGTCGGTCGGCGTGTTCGTCAGCTTCGTGCTGTACGATGGGCCCGCCGATCTATTCGCCCGAGCCATGGCGATGCCGCAGATCGCCGAGCGTTTCCTCAGCCCCGGCAACGGCGGCTATGGCGCTTGGGTGACACTGACCTTGTTGTCGATGGCGGCGATCCTGTTCCTGCCGCGCCAGTTTCAGGTCGCCATCGTCGAGAACGTCGACGAGCGCCACCTCGCCAAGACGGCATGGCTGTTTCCGCTCTACTTGTTCGCGATAAACCTGTTCGTCCTGCCGATCGCGGTCGCCGGGCTGCTGCGCCTGCCGAGCACGGTCGACGCCGACACGTTCGTGCTCGCGCTGCCGATCGCCCACGACGCCGCCGGACTCGCGCTGTTCGCCTTCATCGGCGGGCTGTCGGCCGCGACCGGGATGGTGATCGTCGAGACCATCGCGTTGTCGACCATGCTCTGCAACGACCTCGTGATGCCGATCCTGCTGCGCCTCACCGGCATCGGCCTGACCGAGCGCGCCGACCTGCCGCGTCTTCTGATCACGATCCGGCGCGGCAGCATCGTGCTGCTGCTGCTGCTCGGCTATCTCTATTACCGGCTGATCGGCGATTCCTACGCCCTGGTTTCGATCGGCCTGCTGTCCTTCGCCGCGGTCGCCCAGCTCGCGCCGGCGATCCTCGGCGGCATCTATTGGAAGCGTGCGACGCGCGCTGGCGCCCTCGCGGGGCTGGCCGCCGGTTTCCTGGTCTGGTGCTACACCCTGCTGCTGCCCTCGTTCGCGCGCTCCGGCTGGCTGCCTGCCGAGTTCTTGAGCGACGGCCCCTGGGGCGTCGGCCTGCTCAGGCCGTATGCGCTGTTCGGGCTGGCCGGGCTCGACAACCTCAGCCACGCCCTGTTCTGGAGCATGGTCGTCAATATCGGCCTCTGTGTCGGGGTGTCGCTGATGACGCGCCAAAGCCCCGTGGAGCGTATCCAGGCGACGCGCTTCGTCGAGGTCTTCCAGCAGGCCGACGTCGAGGGCCAAGTCAGCCTGTGGCGCGGCCAGACATCGGTGCTCGACCTCCAAACCCTGGTCGCACGCTTCGTCGGCCGGCGGCGCGCCGAGCAAAGCTTCGCCGACTACGGGCGGGCCCGCGGCCTCAATCTGCCGCGCACCGGGCCGGCGGACGCCGAGCTCGTGCAGTTCGCCGAGCGGCTGCTCGCCGGCGCGATCGGCGCGGCGTCGGCGCGCGTCATGGTGGCGTCGGTGGTCAAGGGTGGCGACGTCGGGCTCGAGCAGGTCATGGAGATCCTCGACGAGGCGAGCCAGGTCATCGAGTACAGCCGCCAGCTCGAAGCCAAATCGCGCGAGCTCGAGACGGCTTCCGCGGGGCTCCGCGCGGCGAACCTGCGGTTGCGCGAGCTCGACCAGCTCAAAGACGAGTTCATCACCATGGTGACCCACGAGCTGCGCACCCCGCTGACGTCGATCCGCTCGTTCTCGGAGATCCTGCACGACCACGCCGAGCTGTCGGCGGATCAGCGCCGGGAATTCCTCGGCATCATCATCAAGGAGAGCGAGCGCCTGACCCGGCTGATCAACCAGGTGCTCGATCTCGCGCGCATCGAAGCCGGCCAGTTCGATTGGCAGATCGGGCCGGTCGACCTGCGCGGCGTCGTCGAGGAGGCGATCGCAGCCACCGGCCAGCTCTTCAAGGACCGCTCGGTCGCGCTCGAGGCGAGCCTGCCGGGCGAGCTGCCGCTGATCCGCGCCGACCGCGATCAACTCATGCAGGTGGTCGTGAACCTGTTGTCGAACGCGGTCAAATTCTCGCCGGCGCGCCGCGGCCGCGTGCGCGTCGCAGTCGATGCCGCCGCGGACGCCCTCGAGCTGCGCGTGTCCGACAACGGGCCCGGCATCGCGCCCGGAGATCAGGACACGATCTTCGAAAAGTTCCACCAGGTCGGCGACCCGCTGTCCGGGAAGCCGCAGGGCTCCGGGTTGGGCCTCGCCATCTGTCGCCGCATCGTCGAGCATCTGGGCGGGCGGATTCGGGTCGACAGCGCGCCGGGCGCGGGCGCCACCTTCGCCGTGCAGTTGCCGTTCGCCGACGCCAAGGCCGCGGAGGCCGCGGCGGCCAGCTGAGCAGCGGCTCCTACCACACCTCGCCGGTCAGCTCAGCGCGGGCGCGTTGGCGGAAGTCGTCGATCGCGCGCAAGGCCTCGACCAGTCGGTCGCGCGCGCGACGGCTCAGCGTATCGGGATCGACGAAATTGCCCGGCGGCGCGCCGACGCGGAAGTCCGCGAGCTGCTGGCGGAGCAGCACCTCGGTGACGTGGCTGAAGTCGGTCGCGAGCGCGTCGGCCTCCTCGCGGCCGAGCGCGCCGGCGGCGACCAGACCGTCGAGCCGGGCGAGCGTGGCGGTCTCGGCGACGCCGTGGGTCAGCGCGAGGAGCCGGACCGAGGCGATCAGCGGCATGGTGCCGCGCATCTTGAGGTCGATGCGCCCCGGATGCTCGCCCGACGAATCCCGGACGAGGCGGCGGAAAAACCCCAGGGCGACCGAACGGCTGGTCTCCTCGCGGCAGATCTGGGCCACGAAGGCCGTGTGGCGCCGCAGCACCTCGGTGACGAAGCGCCGCAGCTCCTGACCCGGCTCCGGCGGGCCCGCAACCGCGCGGAAATCGAGGAAGATGTCGGCGAACAGGATCGCCGCCGGGCTCTTGCGCTCGGCCCACAACGCGAACTGCGTGCGCCACTGCGTCGCCGTCTTGCGCCATAGCGGGTTCATGGCCATGACGCCGCCCCGGCACAGCGGAAAGCCGACGCGGTCGAGCGCGTGGTTGAAGCGCTCGGCAAAGCCGATGAACCAGGCGTCGATCGCGCCGTGCCGGTCATCCGGGTAGTCGGCGAGGATCAACCCGTTGTCCTGATCGGGATGGAGGAAGCTCTCGCCCCGGCCGCCCGAGCCCATGACCAGCAGGGTGAAGGGCACCGGCGGCTGCCCCCAGCCCTGGCTGGCAAAATCGGCCAGCACGGCGTCGAGCACGCGCCGATGGATGTCGAGGTTGATCTCCGAGACCAGCGCCTGGATCTCGGGCGCCGGGCTGTTGTCGGCGAGCAGCTCGCCCGCGAGCTCCGCCTGGGCCCGCTTGGTCTCGGCCAAGCCCTCGGGCGAGCTGCTGTGGGTCAGGCGGTCGATCTGGCCCATCAGCCGGTCGCTGGCCGCGGCCAGCGCGGCATCGAGGTCGAGCATGCCGACCGGCCGGCCGGCGGCATCGACCACCGGCATGTGACGCAGCCCGAGCCGGCGCATGCGGCCGACTGCGCGGTAGAGGTAGTCGTCCTGGGCCACGGTCATCACCGGCCGCGTCATCGCCAAGTCGACGGGAGCGTCGGCGTTGAGCCGGAAGGCGGCGCGGCGTGCGACGTCGCGCTCGGTCAGGATGCCGGCGATGGCGCCGGCGTCATCGACGACGAGCAGGCTCGACGTCCGCTCGGCGGCGAGCATCTCGACGGCGCGCGCCAGCGGCGTGCCGAGCCTGCACAGCGCAAGCCGCGAACGGGCAAGCTCGTCGACGCGACGGGCAAAGACTTGCAGGGCCGCGGTCATGGCCGGCCGCGCTCATTCGCCGAGCGCGCGCGCCACCGCGGGCGCATCGATGCAGCGCCGCATCTTGTCCGACAGCGCAACCATCTGGAACGTGATCGAGGCCTCGATCACCCCCTCGTCGATCGCGCGATAGTTGGTGTGGATCGGCAGCTCCTCATAGAGCCGCCGCGCCGAGCGCAGCGCAACCTGCACGGGATCCGGCATCTCGCCTGCTGCCGATTCGGCGATTCGCTGGCGGAAGGCGCACTCGACGTCGCGCCAGCCCTCGGGCCGGTGGGTCGGCCGCTGGTGGCCGGCCAGAACGGCGTCGAAAAGGTCGGCGAGCGTCGGCGCCAGGGTGCGGCTCGCGGCATGGGCCCGCAGCAGCCCCTCCGATATCACGAGCACGTCCCCCAGCACTGCCGCAAAGGCCTCCCAGCGGCAGCGCGCCAAAGCCTCGATGAAGACGGTTTCCGCGAATAAGGCGTGACTGAAAACCAGGGTTTTGGCGCGGCAATAGCTGGTGGCGGTCTTCTGGGCGATCAGCGCCGACTCGCCGGTGACGAAGTCGCGGAACGCCGCCGCGGTGTCGATCCGCGGGGGGCGCAGCATCTCCTTCAAGGTTCTCAGCATGCCCGCAAGACCTCCGCAACCGTGGGCGTGGCCGACCACCGCAACCATTAGACTTTGGTCTAATACTCCTGAGGGCCAAATCTGCGGTCAACTGTCGCGTCGGTCGAAGTACCGGGGCTCGACTGTTTGCGACCGATCGTAAGGGATTGTGTCGAAATCGCGGCAATGCTAATTGAGCAACCGCAGAAATGAAGAAATACCAGACTGAGGGGAGGGTGTGGGCGGCACACACCCGGCATCGCAAACGTAGCGGGTCAAGGGGCAGCGCCGGCGCGGAGTTACCGTGCGACCCGATGAAGGAGAGCAGCTTCCATGCCTGACAGCGTGCTGACGCCCGAGAAGGCGCATGCCTATTGGCAGCGCACCTCCAAGCTGATGTGGACCATCCTGGGGCTTTGGTTCCTCGCGAGCTTCGTCGTCCATTTCTTTGCGACGGCGCTCAACACCATCGTGATCTTCGGCTTCCCGTTCGGCTTCTACATGGCCGCCCAGGGCTCGCTTGTCGTGTTCGTCGTGCTGTGCGCCTGGAACGCGATCGCCCAGAACAAGATCGATGAAGAATTCGGCGTGGCCGAGGACTGAGGGAGCAACCGCCATGGCCTATCAAATCGGCAGAGGCGATTTCATCGCCAATCTCGGCAAGATCTACGGCATCTACACCGTCGGGTTCATCGGCTTCACGGCGGGGCTCGCGGTGCTCGAGCAGATGGGCGTGCCGAACCGCATCATCGGCTATCTCTACATCTTCATGACGATCGGCATCTACGCGCTGATCGGCGTGCTGTCGCGCACCAGCGAGGTCTCCGAGTACTACGTCGCGGGGCGCCGCGTGCCGGCGTTCTACAACGGCATGGCGACCGGCGCCGACTGGATGAGCGCGGCCTCGTTCATCTCGATGGCCGGCGGGCTCTATTTGCAGGGTTATGACGGGCTCGCCTACGTCCTGGGCTGGACCGGCGGCTACGTCCTCGTCGCGATCCTGCTGGCGCCCTATCTGCGCAAGTTTGGCCAGTTCACGGTGCCCGACTTCCTCGGCACCCGGTTCGGCGGCCACTTCGCCCGCTTCATCGGCATCTTGGTTCTGCTCTGCGCCTCGTTCACCTACGTGGTCGCGCAGGTGTTCGGCGTCGGCATCATCACCTCGCGGTTCCTCGGCATGTCGTTCGAGCTGGCGGTGTTCGTCGGCCTCGCCGGCATCCTGGTCTGCTCGATGCTGGGCGGCATGCGGGCGGTCACATGGACGCAGGTCGCGCAGTACATCATCCTGATCGTCGCCTACCTGATCCCAGTGGTCTGGCTGTCGGCGCAGAAGACCGGCGTGCCGGTGCCCGAGCTGATGTACGGCCAGGCACTCACCAAGATCACCGAGCTCGAGAAGACGTTCGGGGTGTTGAAGGGCCACGCCACCGCATTCGCCGATCCCAACGGCCAGTTCAGCTGGGTCAGGTTCTACAACTATTTCTTCCTGATCTTCTGCCTGATGGTTGGTACCGCGTCCTTGCCCCACATCTTGATGCGCTACTTCACGACGCCCAACGTCCGTGACGCACGCGCCTCGGTCGCCTGGAGCATCTTCTTCATCTTCCTGCTGTACTTCACGGCACCGGCCTATGCCGCCTTCGCCAAGTGGGAGATCTACTCCAGCGTGATCGGCCAGCCGATCGCCTCGCTACCGGCCTGGGTGCAGAACTGGTCGCAGGTCGCCGGCATGCTGACGATTCGCGACGCCAACGGCGACGGCATCCTTCAACTCGCCGAGCTGGTCATCAACCAGGACATCATCGTGCTGGCCACGCCCGAGATCGCCGGCCTGCCCTACGTGATCTCCGGGTTGGTCGCGGCCGGCGGCTTGGCGGCAGCGCTGTCGACCGCGGACGGCTTGCTGTTGGCGATCTCCAACGCGCTCAGCCACGACGTCTACTACAAGATGATCGACCCCAAGGCCTCGACCGGCCGACGCCTGATGGTGTCGCGCGTGCTGTTGCTCGTGGTTGCCGTGATCGCCGCCTATACGGCGTCGACGCGGCCGTCGGGGATCATCCAGATGGTTGCCTGGGCGTTCTCGATCGCCGCAGCCGGGCTGTTCGCGCCGCTGGTGCTCGGCATCTGGTGGAAGCGGGCCAATTCGATCGGCGCCTGCTGCGGCATGATCGCCGGCTTCGGCATCTGCCTCTTCTACCTGATCGGCACGCGCTACTTCGACATGCCGCTGTGGTGGGGCATCAGCAACGTGTCGTGCGGCATCTTCGGCATCCCGCTCGCCTTCGTCGTCACCTACGTGGTCAGCATGATGACCGCGCCGCCGTCGAAGGAGATGCAGGACTTCATCGACTCGATCCGCGTCCCGCGCGGTGCGGTGCTGACGGTCAGCGGCCAAACCAGGGTCGAATAGCCTTCCGCGTTCTCAATCGGCGCAGGGCCCTCGGGCCCTGCGCTTTTTTCTTGTCCGGGCGACCGTGGATCATCCGCACTTCTTTTGGGGCTACCTGCCGTTCTGGCTGTGGACCTACGGCCTCGCCGTGGTCGCCTGGAGCTGCATCGGCCGGTTCCTGCTCGGCTTCATGCTGCCCCCCGATTCACCCAACTACATCTGGCGCTGGTTCCGCCGCATGACCGACTGGGCGATCGCACTGGTCGGATTGATCACGCCGCGCTACGTCGACCAGCGCTACGCGCCGCTGGTCGCGATGTACTGGTGCTTTCTGATCCGCTATGCGAGCTGGCCGGCATTCTCCGCGCTCGGCCTTGCCCCCAGCCTGACGCCTTCCTGATGTTCCCGGCGGTCCTCGCGGTCAGCTTGTTCAACGGCTTGATGTCGCCGGTGCTGCCGATCGTGGTGGCGCTGGCGCCGGTCTGGATGCCCGAGTTCATCCCGGTGATGCCGGAGTTCTTGTTCCACGGCGCCTCGCTGATCGTGGCGTTCGGCACCATGCTCCTGGGCGGCGTGCCGGCGGCGCTCTGGGAGCGCATCACGCGCCAGCCGGACAGCGACACCACGTCCATGGCGATCTGGCTGGGCGCGGTCGCCATGCTGTCGTATCCGAGTATCGCCCGATTCCTGTGACGCGACGGCTATTACCCTGGCGCGGCGTCTTGAGGCATGATCCTTGGGCAATCGGCCTTCCAGGTGCCCTCCGCCATGGAGCGACTCCGGTATTTCGCCGACCTTTCCATCCGACGCGGCTGCGCATTCGGCATCCTGACCATCGCCACGGCGATGACCGGGATGAGCCACGACATGCGCTTAGCGGTGCGCGGCGGCGCCCTCATGCTGACCCTCATGGTCGTGGTGCTGGTGTGGAAGAGCTGGCGCGCCGGCCAAGTGCGCTACCGGCGCACCGAGCTCTGGGTGTTGCTCGACCGCCAGCTAGAGTGGCCCGAGAGCTATCGCCAGCAGCTCATTTCGGGCGTCCTCGCGGAGCGTTACATGTGGCACGCTCGGGTGACTGCGATGGCCGCTTTTGCGCTCTGGGTGATCGCCTTGGCGATGATGGCGTTGCGTGCCTGAGCTTCAGCCGAGTTGATCCTTGTAGCTGCCATCCGCCTGCTTGAGCATGCTGCACTCGTGGGTGCCGCTCTGGCCGCCCATCTCGTAGGGAATCCTCACATTGATCGAGGAATCCTGCATGTAGCCGAACGTCGCCTTATCCTGCGGCGCGAAGGTCGCGTTCGCGACCTTCGAGCCAGGCTTCTTGGCGCTCGCGATACAGCCCTCGTAGGCGACCTTGTCGTCCTTCGACGCGCCTCCGCATGCCGCGATGCCCAGCGCGACCGTTCCGAGCATCGCCGTCAACAGCCCGGTACCCCTGCCTAGCTTTATCATCGATTGCCATTTCCCGGTTGAAAGTCGGCGCCTTGGTAGTCCGAATTTACGCCTCGATCAAGTCCACTGCCCCAACCGGCTCAGGATGACCAGCGGCGGATCCGACGCGCCGTCGGGCGACCCGGCGTCGTCAAATCTGCGCTAGATCGACGCAGATAACGCCGCCGATGGCGAAATCCCTGGTCCAGCCGCCGAGGGCGGTGTTCCTGTTTGCCGCGTGATCAGACCGGCACTCTGGATCATCCTGGCGCTGCTGGACTTAGCGTCGTACGGGGCGCTTTGGTGGCTTCATCCGACCGACCTTGTGTGGCTC
Source organism: Pseudomonadota bacterium (assembly GCA_016195115.1). Lineage (GTDB taxonomy): Bacteria > Pseudomonadota > Alphaproteobacteria > Elsterales > Elsteraceae > JACQAI01. The sequence continues at coordinate 6,190 of JACQAI010000289.1, read as the reverse complement.
GGAGCCTCGGTCGCGCTGGGTGTCGCGTTCTTTGTCGGTTTTTTCGTCTATCTCCATGGCGAGGACCGGCGCCGGCGGCCCTGACGCATTGCAGACCGCCGGCTGGCCTCGTCCCTAGTCAGCTCCAGGTGCCGCCGCGGAACCGCCCGACGACCGCGGCGCCGGTGCGCGCCGCGTCGTAGAGCGCCTGCAGCAGCCGCGCGGCATCGTCGACGATGCCGAGATCGGGCTGCCGGTCGGCTTCCAGGTGCGCAGCGAAGCGGTCCAGCACCGCACCGTAGCCGTCGGCCTTGGGCCCGTCGTAGTCGAGGTTGGTCGCCATGCCGTCGCGCCCGAAGGCACGCAGGGTGACGATCGCCGGCCGGTCCAACGCCATGCCCCAACCCGCCTTCAGGAGCAGCGGCAGGCGACCGTCGATCGTCACGTCGGCGATCGCCAGATCCTCGGGCGCCTCGGGGTCGCCGGTGCGGCGCTGCAGGGTGCAGCGTGCGGAAAACCGCGTCCGGCCGGGCACCAGGCCGAGCGCGATCATGATCAAGTGCGATCCGAGATCGGCGAGCACGCCGCCGCCGGCGCGCGCCGGATCGCGGCACCAAGCCTCGGTCCGGACCGGCTTGGCGCGCAACCACTCGACGTCGAGGCACGCGAGCGTGCCGAGCGCGCCGCCGAGCACGCGGGTCGTCAGATGTTGGTTCTCCTCGCGCAACCGGTTGTTGAACGTGTAGTAGAGCACGCCGGAGGAGCGCTCGGCCGCGGCGATCAGATCGGCGGCGGCGGCGTAGGTCGCGGCCAGGGGTTTTTCGACCAGCACATGCTTGCCGGCCGCCAGGGCCGCGCCGGCGATCGCCGGCTGACGGTCCGGCGGCGTGCAGATCGCCACCGCGTCGACATCCGCACGCGCGATCAGCGCCGCCGCGCTGTCGCACACCGCGCCAATGTCATGGCGCGCCGCCAGCGCGCCGGCAGTTTTCCCCGTGGCGCTGGCGATCGCCGCAAGTCGAAAGCGCGGCCGCGCCGCCAGCGCCGGCAGATAGAAGCGCTGCACGACGTCGCCGGCACCGATCAGCCCGAGTCCGATTCGCGTCTCGACCAAGAACCCGCCTTTTCCACGGTTTTTGCTGTCTTATCAGCCGCCGACGGCGCTATAAAGCGCGCCATCAGGCTTCGGAGTGCCCCGCGCATGGTGAGCAAGGCGGTGATACTTGCCGGCGGCCTCGGCACCCGCCTCGCGGAGGAGACCGAGACCCGGCCCAAACCAATGGTCGAGATCGGTGGCCGGCCGATTCTCTGGCACATCATGAAGCTCTACGCGGCGCACGGCATCGACGAGTTCATCGTCTGCGTCGGCTACAAGGGTTACGTGATCAAGGAGTACTTTTCGAACTATCACCTGCACATGGCCGACGTGACGTTCAACCTCGCCGACAACAGCATGGAGGTCCACCAGCGGCGTGCCGAATCATGGCGCGTGACCCTGGTCGAGACCGGCACCGACACCATGACGGGCGGCCGGCTCAAGCGCGTACGCGACTATCTCGGCGACGAGGCGTTCTGCATGACATACGGCGACGGCCTCGCCGACATCGACATCGCCGCGTCGATCCGCCACCACGAGGCCAAGGGTTGCCTCGCGACCGTGACCGCCGTCAGGCCGCCGGCGCGCTTCGGCGCGCTGGCGATGCACCAGGACCTGGTCGCCGGCTTCCAGGAAAAGCCGGAAGGTGACGGCGGCTGGATCAACGGCGGCTTCTTCGTGCTGTCGCCCAAGGTGATCGAGCGCATTGCCGGTGACGACACGGCGTGGGAACTCGAGCCGCTCGAGGGGTTGGCGCGCGACGGCCAGCTCACCGCCTATCACCATGCCGGCTTCTGGCAGCCGATGGACACGCTGCGCGACAAGGCGACGCTCGAGACGCTGTGGCAATCCGGCAAAGCGCCATGGAAGGTCTGGTGAGTCCCTCGCCCGCGTTCTGGCGCGGCAAGCGGGTACTGATCACCGGCCACACCGGCTTCAAGGGCGGATGGCTCGGCCACTGGCTGGCGCGCCTCGGCGCCTCGGTCACCGGCTTTGCGCTGGCCCCCGAGACCGAGCCCAACCTGTTCACCCAGAGCCGGCTCGGCGAACGCGTCGCCTCGACCATCGGCGACGTGCGGGAACTCGCCGCGGTGCGCCGCGCCGCCGGCACGGCACGCCCGGAGATCATCCTGCATCTCGCCGCGCAGTCGCTGGTGCGCCGTTCCTATGCCGACCCGGTCGGTACCTTCGCGACCAACGTGCTGGGTACAGCGCATGTCCTGGAGGTCGCCCGCGCGCTCGACGGTGTGCGCGTGATCCTCAGCGTGACGAGCGATAAATGCTATCTCGAGAACGGCGGTGGTGCCGCCTACCGCGAGTCCGATCCGCTTGGCGGCGGCGATCCCTACAGCGCCAGCAAGGCGTGCGCCGAGCTCGTCACGGCCGCCTATCGCCAGGCGTTCTCAGCCGGCGGCACGCCGGCGGTGGCGTCGGCGCGCGCCGGCAACGTGATCGGCGGCGGCGACTGGGCGCCCGACCGCCTGGTGCCCGACTGCATCCGCGCTTTCGCCGCGGGTCGTCCGGTCGAGATCCGCAACCCCCGCGCGGTGCGGCCCTGGCAGCACGTGCTCGAGCCGCTCGCCGGCTACCTGCTGCTGGCCGAGCGGTTGTGGCGCGATCCCGGCGTCGCCGAGGCGTGGAATTTCGGGCCGGCGGACACCGACGCGCGGCCGGTCGCGGCGCTGGTCGATGAGCTCGCGCGGCTGTGGGGCACTGGCGCCCGCTGGACGGCCCAGCCCGGCGACCATCCCCACGAAGCTCCGGTGCTGCGCCTCGACAGCGCCAAGGCGTGCGCACGCCTGGGCTGGGCTCCGCGACTCGGGCTCGACCAGGCGCTCGACTGGACGGTCGAGTGGTATCGCCGCGCTCAAGCCGGCGAGGCTGCGGCGGCGCTGGTCGATGCGCAGATCGCCGCCTACGAGGCGCGGGCATGAGCGCCAACCCGCGCACCTGCCGGTTCTGCGCCAGCGCGCTTGAGATCACGGTGGCAGATCTCGGCGTGTCGCCGCTGGCCAACGCATTCCTGCGCGCCGACCAGCTGGGCGCCATGGAGCCGTTCTACCCGCTGCGCGCGCTGATCTGTGGCGCGTGCTTCCTGGTGCAGCTCAGCCTTTTCTCGGCGCCCGAGCGCATCTTCAACGATTACGCCTACTTTTCGTCGTTCTCCGACACGTGGCTGAAGCATGCCGAAGCGTACGCCGCCGACATGGTCGCGCGGCTGGGCTTGAGCGCCCGCTCCCGGGTCATCGAGATCGCCAGCAACGACGGCTACCTGCTGCAATATTTCCACGCCCGCGGCATCCCGGTGCTCGGCGTCGAGCCGGCGGCCAACGTCGCACAGGCCGCAATCGACCGCGGCATTCCGACCGAGGTCGCGTTCTTCGGCCGCCGCTTCGCCGACGAGCTGCTGCGCAAGGGTCCGGCCGCCGACCTGATCGCGGCCAACAACGTGCTGGCGCACGTCCCCGAGATCAACGATTTCGTCGCCGGCTTGAAGCTGCTGCTGGCGCCCGACGGCGTGCTGACGATCGAGGTTCCGCATCTCATGAACCTGATCGCGCAAGCGCAGTTCGATACCATCTACCACGAGCATTTCTACTACTTCTCGCTCAAGGCCGCGCGCACCGTGCTGGCGCATCACGGCCTCACGGTGTTCGACGTCGCGGAGCTGCCGACCCACGGCGGCTCGCTGCGCCTGTTCGTCGGCCACGCCGGTCGCCGCCTGGAGCAGCCGACGGTCGCCGCGCTGCTCGCGCGCGAGGCCGCCGCCGGCCTCGATCGCCTGGACACCTACCGCGCCTTCGCCGGACGCATCGTCGAGACCAAGCTCAGCGTGCTGACATTCTTCATCGAGGCGCGCCGCGCCGGCAAGCTCGTGCTCGGCTACGGCGCGCCGGCCAAAGGCAACACTCTGCTCAACTACTGCGGCATCGGTCCGGAGCTGCTGCCGTGCACGGTTGACCGCAGCCCGCACAAGCAGGGCCTCTATTTGCCCGGCACGCGCATCCCGGTGCTGGCGCCCGACGAGATCCGGCGCCGCAAACCCGACTATGTCTTCATCCTGCCCTGGAACCTGGAGCGCGAGATCGTCGAGCAGATGGCCGAGGTGCGCGGCTGGGGCGGCAGGTTCGTCACGCCAATCCCGCTGGTTCGGGTGATCTGATGCGGTTCGTCGCCACGCCGTTGGCCGGCGCCGTCGTGATCGAACTCGAGCCGTCGCGCGACGAGCGCGGCTTCTTCGCGCGCGCGTTCTGTCGCGATACCTTCCTGGCCGCCGGCCTGCCCGGCGAGTTCGTCCAGACCAGCGTCTCGCACAATATCCGGCGTGGTACCTTGCGGGGCATGCACTTCCAAGCGCCGCCCCACGAGGAGCCGAAGCTGGTGCGCTGCAGCCGCGGCGGCGCCCACGACGTCATCGTCGATCTGCGGCGCGACTCGGCGACACACGGCCGGTGGTTCGCGGTCGAGCTGAGCGCCGACAACCGGCGCACGCTCTACGTGCCGCCCGGCTTTGCCCACGGTTTCCAGACCTTGGCGGACGACACCGAGATCCTCTACGCCATGGCGGTCGCCTACGTGCCCGAGGCGGCGCGCGGCGTGCGCTGGAACGACCCGGCGTTCGGTATCACCTGGCCGATCATGCCGCCGGTGATGTCCGAGCGCGATGCCGCCTACCCGGACTATCGGCCATGACGCGCGCGCTGGTGACCGGGGCGAGCGGGTTCATCGGCCGGCACAGCCTAGCAGCCCTGGTCGAGCGCGGTTATGAGGTCCATGCCGTGGCGCGCGGCGCGGGTACGGTGCCCGCCACGGTCGGGGTCACGGCGCACGCTTGCGACCTGTTCGACGACCGCGCCATGGCGGCGCTGGTTGAGCGCGTCCACCCGACCCACCTGCTGCATTTCGCCTGGTATGCAGTACCCGGCCGGTTCTGGACGGCGCCCGAGAACCTCGACTGGGTCGCCGCAAGCCTGCGCCTGGTGCGGACGTTCGCAGCCGCCGGCGGCCGTCGCGTCGTGATCGCCGGCAGCTGCGCGGAATACGACTGGTCGCACGCGACGCTCTCCGAGATCGCGACGCCGCTGGCGCCGCGCACGCTCTATGGCACCGCCAAGGACGCGCTGCGCCGCTGCCTCGAGCAGGCCGCGCCCAGTCTCGGGCTGAGCTGGGCGTGGGGCCGCATCTTTTTCGTGTACGGCCCCCACGAGCCGCTCGGACGCCTGATCTCGAGCCTGCTCGACGACCTGCTGGCCGGGCGGCGCGCCGCGGTCACAGCGGGCACGCAGCTGCGCGACTTCATGCATGCCGAGGACGTCGCAAGGGCATTCGTCGCGACGCTCGACAGCGCGGTCGAAGGCTCGCTCAACATCGCCTCGGGCGAGGCCGTGGCAGTGCGCGAGGTCGTCGCACGGCTCGGCACCCTCACCGGCCGCAGCACGCTGATCGATTTCGGCGCCCGTCCAACCCCGGCCGACGAACCGCCTTGCCTGGCCGCCGACATCCCCACCTTGCTCGACACGGTCGGCTTCACGCCGCGCTACGGGCTGGCCAACGGGCTCGAACGGACCGTCGAATGGTGGCGGGGCTCGCGACCGACGTGATGGGGCAGCCGGGACGCGATCCGGCGGGGCGCGCGGGGCCGGCCGGGACCGGCCGCCCCCGACCGCTGACGGCTGCGCTCCTCTTCTGGACGGGCATCCTCGCCTTGTTCGCCGAGGGCTACGCGCTGGCCGGCCGCCCTCCCGATCCGAATTCGATGCGGGGTATCGGGCCGATCTCGATCGCCGGGATCCTGGCGAGCGAGGCCGTGTTCGTCGCCGTGGTCGTGTACGCCACCGTTCGGCGTGGTCGGCTGGCCAGCGATGCCGCCGTGCTGGCCCTTGCGTGCCTCACGGCCTCGGTCGCGGCGCTCGCCATCGTCCTGAGACATCCGTTGTCCGGTGCCTACGAGTTCCCCCACCGCGAATGGGAGTTGGATGCGACCCGCACCCTCTTGCTGGGCGCCGCGCTTCTGTTGGCGGTGCTGTGGCGTTGGCAGCGCGTCCGCGATGCGGCAGACGATGCCCGGGGATGGATCGCGGTGCGGCGGACCACTCGGCGGTTCTTGATCTCCCT